>WFRA01000317.1 GCA_015486775.1 Kiritimatiellales bacterium
CGGCGGGGCGCAGACCGGAAATGATGGAGGGGTCGCAGGCGGAGGAGTAGCCCAGGATGGTTTCGAGCTTCCGCCGATCCTTCACCAGCCCCTCCAGGAATTCGGGATGGCGCTGCGCGACCTCCCAACCAAAGGCGTCGATGAAGAGGAAGAGGCTCAGTTTTTCCTTTTTAGCATGCATCAGGAAAACCTCCGCTGGAGTTTGTAGAAGAGTCTGGGCGGGATGGAGGGGCGGTCTTGCAGCAGGTTCGGAAGCGCGTCGCAGAGCCGCTCGCGCACCCACGAGGGGGCGGTGTACCGGAAGGCGGGAACCTGCGCCCGGTACCACGGAAGAAAGCGCACGAAGAGTTCGCGCACGGTTTCGTATTCCGCCGCGATGTCGTGGTTTTCCAGGGGTTGGAAGTCGCCCCATTCCTTGAGTTCGATGGCCTTGAGGTAGCCCTCGATAACCGCGTCGCGGCCGGGGCAGTTTCCAAGGTCAAGAATGCGCCCCTTTTTGACGGCATACAAAATGTCGTATTTTCCTTCGGCCAGCAGGGCGCAGTCGCCAAAGGCGAGCCAGGCCTTGTTGATAAATTTGATGAAGCGGATGCGCTCCTCGCTGCTCAGCGATTCCGGGAGGGCAAGGCGCCGCTGGATGTCGAGCAGGAGCTTGCCGCGGTTGAGTAGCAGGCGCGTGCCCTCGGCAAGGGGGATGCCGCCGTGCGGATAGGCGGGCATCGAACCGAGAATGCGTTCGCCGCCCCAGACCACCTTGTGCCCGTGCTTCATCTCATAGTTGAGCAGCGAAAACTCGCAGCGCGGCAAGTTGGATTCCAGGTAGGGGCAGAGGTCGACCGGGAGGCCAAGCTCGGCGGTGAGCTGTTTTTCCAAAGCCTGAAACTTTTCGCGGACTGGCCGGTCGATCTTTTCGACCACCACGACGAGGTCGTAGTCGTTGAACGGCGCCTGCGAACCGTCGGGCTGGATAAACGGGGTTCCCTCGCCGCGCCCGTAGCCGCCAAGCAGCACCCCCGCCCGCGAGAAGGGGGCGGCCGCCTCGGCGATGCGCGCGAGATCCGCGTCGATATGCGCATCGAGTTCGGCCGAGCCTCTGGTGGTATATTTTCCCATGGTGGATCAGGGGTTCTTGATGCCCTTGGCCTTCCGCCGGACAAACCGGAGGGCCTGGAAGAAATAGTCCAGCGGCGTGGAAAGCGTGGGGATGTCGGAGAGCTTGATTATGCCGTAGTCAAAGGGTTCCCCGGTCTCCTCCCAGTTTTCCTCGGTGTGGAGGATCCTTGCGCAATAGCGCGACCGCATGACGCGCGAAAGCCCGGTTCGCTTCCTGAAGTAGGCCGACAGGTAGCGGTAGTCGATGCTTTTGAGCAGGCCGACCATCTCGTGGAAAAGGAAGTCGAGCGCCATGGCGGACCGGTAATCTTCCAGGATGGCGATGCTGGAAATGTAGAAGATAAAGTCCTGGTTTTCCTGGATGAAGGGGTTCGTTTCGAGCATCAGGCGCGAGTTGTCCGCGCTGATGTGCGAGCCCATGATGTAGCCGGCGGTTTCCCCGTCGTGAAGGAGCATCAGGCCGGAAGCGTATTCATCGTCCAGGAACTCCTCGAAGTCGTGCCGATGGTCCTGCATCGCCTCCGGGAAGCAGGCCATCTCGATCGCGACCAATTGGTCGATGTGCCTCCTCGGATCGACAAGTTCCACCGAAAGGGCAAGGGGGAACCTGTGCATGTTTTTTCTGTAGTCGTCGATCGACATGGGGAGAGCTTGCCCTACCGCCTTTTCCGAGTCAATGCCTACCGGGGTGGCGACTTTTGCGCCATACCGCATGACCCGCATATATACTTATGTTACTATTGTTTTTGTCATGTTTATTGAACGAAATACCCCTCCTGGGTATCTATGCTTCCGAACATTGGAGATATCGAATGAAAAACCACACCACGACCCATACCGAAAACCAGGCTCGCCTTTCCCGTATCGAGGGGCAGATCAAGGGCGTGAAGCGGATGATTGGCGATGGCGAATACTGCATCGACATCATCACCCAGATCCAGGCCGCGCGCTCGGCTCTGCAGTCCGTCAGCAAGATCATTCTCGAAAAGCACCTCAAGCACTGCGTCGCGTCCGTCATCCGCGAGCACGACGAGGAGCGCATCGACCAAAAACTCGAAGAAATCATGACCACCATCAAACGAATGGAAAAATGAACCAAGGAGTAATACCATGAAATACCTGAAATACATCCTCGCCGCCCTCGTGCTGGCGCAATTCGGTGCCAACGCCCTAGCCGGGGAAAACGTAAAGCTCAAGATCCGGAGAATCTACGTGGACGACAACGTCTACACCCCGTACTACGCGGCGGAGACCGAGCAGAACCACGAACCGGGCGCGGCGCAGCGCTGGGTGCGCGTCGCCGTCGAATACAGCACGTCCGACGGATGGATCGACGAACTGACCATCGACCACAAGGCGCTGGTCTACCACCACGGTGGATCAACCCCCGTCATTCTCAGCAAGAAAGTCACCTACATGCACGTGGGCGACGGCAACCACGTCAGCTATGTCTACATGCACCCCAACTGCGTCCAGCGCTACGACGTCCGCGCCAAGAACGTCGATATCGCCATCTCGATCAGCATCGACGGCAAGGTGGTCGCCTCGAAGATGACCAACCGCAAGACCAAGGGCGACTGGCCGGACAACCCGGACTACAAGGTGAGCTCCAGCCATCTGATGGACGATTCAGAAACTCCCTTCTGGTTTATCAACTACGACTACAAGGAACAGATCAAGAAATAGGAGCGTACTGCGTATTACGTACTGCGTATTGCGTATTGCGTATTAAGCCCCCGCCATCCCTTGGAAAAACCCTAAACAAAACGGAGAATAAAAATGGAACTCTTGTACACAGCAGAAACCGCCATCCCCGTCGATGCCATGGAAGAGCGGCTGAAAGCGGCGGCCAAAAATCATCAGTTCAGCGTGCTGAACGTAACCGACCTGCAAGCAAAACTAAAATCGAACGATCTGGAATTCGACTCCGCCTGCAAGGTGTTCGATGTCTGCAACCCGCACCGCGCAAAGGCGGTGCTCGACAGCAAAATGGAGATTTCAACGGCACTGCCTTGTCGCATCTCGGTCTACGAGGCGGATGGCAAAACCAAAATCGCCACCCTGCTGCCGACGAAGGTGCTCGGCATGTTCGGCGCGGAAGGGCTCGGCTCCATGGCCGAATCCGTCGAAAGCGACCTGAAGGCCATCATTCAGGAAGCCATCTCCTGATCCGCCCCGCATGACCCCACAAAACCAGATCGGCCTCCGATCTGAACAAACCCATCGCATATAGCAAACCATAACTTGCCCTGTCGGCCTAGGTGCCCCGGGCATGCAACAAAGGAGCAACACCATGAAAAGAAGAACAACCATCGCCATCCTCATGGCCGCAGCAATAGGAATCGGGGTCAGCGCCCTCGCCGGAGAGCATCCTTCGGCCAAGAAATCCAAAGGCAAGAAACAGACGACCTGCCCGGTCATGGGCGGCAAGATCGACAAATCACAGTATGCCGACGTGCAGGGCAAGCGGATCTATGTCTGTTGCCCCGCCTGCGCGGCCAAGGTGAAGGCCGACCCGGAAAAATACATCAAGAAGCTGGAGGCCGAGGGCGTGAAGATCGCCAAGACCCCGAAAAAGGCCGCCAGCAACGAGCACGACCATGCCCCGATCAAGGGCTATGCCGAACACGAAAAGAACTAACCCCGAAGAAATGAGGAACCACGGATGAACACGATTCAACATAAACCAACAGATTCAGCCCCCAGATCGCAAAGATCGAGCGTTCGGTCTTCGCGACCTTTGCGGACTTCTGTAAAAAACAATCTGCGTCTATCGGCGTTCATCTGTGGTTCTCTTCTCCTTTCCATTCAAGCCGAAGAATTCGGCACCAACCTCACCCTGCAGGCGGCGCTTGAATATGGCGCCACCAACAACCCCGGCATCCAAGCCGCCTTCAACCAATGGAAAGGCGCAGAGCAAAATATTGCCGTGCAGAAGGGCCTACCCGACCCGACCCTTTCCTATGGCTACTACTTTGAACCGGTCGAAACCAAGACCGGCCCGCAAAACCAGCGCTTTGGCCTCACCCAAAATATTCCAGGCTTTGGAAAACTCTCCATGAAAAAGGAGATCGCCTCCGATTTGGCCGACGCCACCGGCGCGCGTTACGAACGCGAAAAGCTCAACCTCAACCTGAGCATCGCCCGCGCCTATGCCGAGCTGCACTATCTCAAACGCAGCACCGAGATCACCCGGGATCGCATCCACCTCATCCAAAACCTCGAAGAGGTCGCCCGCACCCGTTATAAAGCCGGCGCCCCCATGGCCGCCATCCTGCAAGCGCAGGTGGAGCTCGGCCGCCTCGAAGACCGTCTCTCCTCCCTCAACCATCTGCGCGCCCCGCAGGTCGCCCGCCTCAACGCCGCGCTCAACCGCCCCGCCGCCGCGCCGCTCCCCTGGCCCGCCGACCTGCCCTACCGCGCCATCGAAACCGATGCTCCCGCCTTGCAAACCCAAGCCCGCAGCACCAGCCCCGAGCTGGCTGAACTCGGCTATCGCATCACCCAGGGCGACCATCAGGTCAAATTAGCTCAGCGTGAACGCCTGCCCGACTTTGCGATCGGCGTGCAATACATCGACACCGGCGATGGCGGGGAGGATCCAATCATTGGAACCATCGGTCTCTCCCTGCCGATCTGGTTCGGCAAGAACCGCGCAAGGATCGAATCGGCCTCCTACCAAAAAACCGCCGCGCAGTTTGCCCTCGAAAACCGCACCCAGACCCTCGATGCCGACATCCGCCAAGCCCTCTTCCAGCTCAACGATGCCGACCGCAAAATCAATCTATATGGGGAGAGCCTCGTTCCCAAGGCCGAGCAGTCGCTCGAAGTCAACCGCCAGGGCTACGAAGCCGGCAGCATGGAATTCATCAACCTCATCGATGCCGAGCGCATGCTGCTCGAATTCCAGCTCGCCCTCGAACGCGCCCGCGCCGACCACCTCATCGCCCGCGCCCAGCTCGCCCAGCTCACCGGCATAGACTTCCTAAACGTAGACGATGCTTCCCGCTTCGCTGCCCACAAGGAGAATGCACAATGAAATATCTCTTGATTCTGCTCATCGCGCTTCCAATGTTTGGAAATGCCAACGAAGGGCACGACAACCAAAGCCGCGCCCTCGCCCAAGGCACCTGCCCCGTCATGGAGGGCAACCCCGTCGACCCCTCGCTCTATGTCGACTACAAAGGCGAGCGCGTCTACCTCTGCTGCAAAACCTGCGTCAAGCTCTTCACTGAAAATCCGGAAGCCTACCTCGACAAGCTTCCTCAATTCGCAGAACCGGCCCATTCCGAGTCCCCCGCCACCGAAGCGGAGCACGACCACGCCACCGGCCACGGCGAAGCGGGAAAAACCCCCAAACTTGTCACGTTCATCGGCAAGTTCCACCCCATCGCCGTCCATATTCCAATTGCCCTCGTTTTAGTGGCCGCACTCGCAGAAGCCCTCTTTCTGTTCACGGGAGTTCCCCTCTTCCGGAGTGCGGCCTGTTTCAATCTTCTTATTGCGGTGCTGGGCGCCGCCGCGGCCGTCCCCCTCGGCCTAGCGGCGGCAACCGGCACCCAATATCCCGCCGACTACGCCGCCATCCTGCTTCGCCACAAGCTACTGGGGCTTTCCACCTTGGTCGTCATCCTCATCGCCGCCGCGCTCTCCGAACGGCTGCACCGCAAACAGGCCGGCCTCTGGAGCTACCGAATTGCACTGCTTCTCAGCGTGTTGCTCGTCGGCGCCACCGGCCACTTTGGCGGCATACTCGTCTACGGACTCAACTATTTTTCCTGGTAACCAACAGAAGGAACCCCCATGAAACCCAGCAAGCAAACCACCCGCATCGTTCTCATCGCCCTTGGTCTGGCTCTTGTCGCCTTCGTCGGCGGACGATTAACAAGCAAATCCGCCACTCCAGCCCCTTCCAGCTCTCAAGCCTCCAACCCAAAGCCTAAAGCCTCGCTTTGGACCTGCTCGATGCACCCGCAGATCAAAATGCCCAAGCCCGGCAAGTGCCCGCTTTGCGGCATGAATCTCATCCCGCTCGAATCGAGTGGCGACGACGAGGGCGGCGAACGCGAGATTAGCGTCAGCCCCTATGCCGCCAAGCTCATGGAGCTGGAAACCTACACGGTCGATCGCCGCTTTGTTTCCGCCGAGGTGCGCATGGTCGGCACGGTCGACTACGACGAAACCCGCGTCTCAACCATCTCCGCCTGGTTCCCCGGCCGCATCGACCAGCTGTTTGTCGACTATACCGGCGTACCCGTCAACAAAGGCGACCACCTCGCCAAGCTCTACAGCCCCGAGCTGCTCACCGCGCAGGAGGAGCTGATCCAAGCCATCCAAACGCTGGAAAAACTCAAAAACTCCGACAGCACCTACCTGCTTGAAACCGCCCAGAAAACCATTGTCGCCTCCCGCGAAAAGCTACGCCTCTGGGGCTTCACCGCCGAGCAGATCGCCGCCATCGAAAAGCGCGGCACCCCGAGCGACCACATGACGATCTATTCCACCGGTTCCGGCATCGTGATCCATAAAAACGCGCAGGAGGGCATGTATGTCAAAACCGGCACGCGCATCTACACCATCGCCGATCTCACCACCGTCTGGGTGCAACTCGATGCCTACGAAAGCGACCTCGATGCCCTGCGCTACGGCGGCCAGATTGAGTTCACCACCGAGGCCTATCCCGGCGAAACCTTCGAGGGCACCATCTCCTTCATCGACCCCGTCGTCAGCCCCGCCACCCGCACCGCCAAAGTGCGCGTGATTGTCAAAAATCCAACCCTCAAACTCAAGCCCGGCATGTTTGTCCGCGCCATCGCTCGGCCCATCGTCGCCGCCAACGGGCACGTGATGAACCCCAACCTCGCCGGAAAATGGATCGGCCCGATGCACCCCGAAGTGGTTCGCAACGAACCCGGCGACTGCCCAGTTTGCGGCATGCCGCTCGTTACGGCGGAGTCGCTCGGCTATGTGGCCGATAGCGAAGAAAACGCCCCGCTGCTCATTCCCGTTAGCGCCGCGCTCAAAACCGGCAAGCGCGCCATCGTCTATGTCCAGATTCCAAACGATGAAAAACCAACCTACGAAGGGCGCGAAATCCTCCTTGGCCAGCGTCTCGGCAACTTCTATGTCGTCAAGCGCGGACTCGAAGCAGGCGAGCGGGTCGTGAGCCACGGTGCCTTCAAGCTCGACGCCGAGCTCCAGATCCAGGCCAAACCCTCCATGATGACCCCCGAAGGCGGGGGCGGAGGAGGAATGGCCGGCATGGACATGGGCGGCGACGACGACAAGAAAGAGGCGATGACAGACGAAGAGATGGCCGCCATGGATACCCCGCCGGTACAACTTCCGATGGCATCGCAGATGCAGCTCGAAGCCGTCCAGGCCGCGGCGCAAGCCGCACTCGATGCCCTCGCCCAAAACGAGCGCAACACCAAACCCCTCTTCCAAACCTTGGAACAAACCCTTTCCAAAGTGGATGCGGCGGCGCTTCCCCCCGCCCTGCATCCGCTCTGGAAAGAGGCGAACATGCTGCTGGGCAACGATGCCGCCGAAGGACAGATGATCATCTCCAAAGCCGATGCCAACGCACTCGCCGACCAACTCCGCGACCACCTGAAATCCCTTGTTGAAAAATTCGGGATCGGCATGGCGGAGCCGCTTCGTGGAACGCCGAATAAGGAACAAGGAACCGAATGAATCCTACCTTCGAAATTCGACATTCCTTGTTCGATATTCTGCGGTTCAAAAACCAGAGCGATAAATCATGAAAAACGAATTAATTCCCGAACAGACCCCCGAACAAAAATCCGCTGTGGGCAAGCTCATGCGCTTCTGCCTGGAAAACCGGCTGGTGGTGACACTCTTCACCATGGCCGTCATCTTTGCCGGCGTGCTTGTTGCCCCGTTCGACTGGAAAATCGGCGATATCGAACGCCACCCGGTTCCGGTGGATGCCATTCCAGACATTGGAGAAAACCAGCAGATTGTCTTTACGCAATGGATGGGTCGCTCGCCGCAGGATGTCGAAGACCAGATCAGCTATCCGCTCACCGTCGCCCTGCTGGGCGTGCCGGGCGTGAAGACGATCCGCTCCTATTCCATGTTTGGCTTCTCCAGCATCTACATTATCTTCAAGGAGGATGTGGAGTTTTACTGGTCGCGTACCCGCGTTCTCGAAAAGCTCAACTCCCTTGCGGCGGGCACCCTGCCCGCTGGCGTGACCCCCACGCTCGGTCCCGATGCCACTGCGCTCGGCCAGGTCTATTGGTACACGCTCGAAGGGCTCGACCCCGACGGCAACCCCACCGGCGGATGGGATCCCGACGAGCTGCGCACCATCCAGGACTGGTATGCCCGCTACTGGCTGCTCTCCGCCGACGGTGTCTCCGAGGTCGCCTCGATTGGCGGCTATGTGAAGGAGTATCAGGTGGACGTCGATCCCGATGCAATGCGCGCTTATGGCGTGACAATCA
>WFRA01000318.1 GCA_015486775.1 Kiritimatiellales bacterium
GTAGGGGGCTACAGGCTTGCTTCGAGGAGGATGGTCTGCGTGTCGCCGAATAGCTCGACGGGCAGCGACCCGTCGGCGTTGCGCGGCATCTCCCTCCCGTTCCAGCGGATGGAGCGCACGCCTTTTTCCCGCCCGTCGGGGTTGGATATTTTTATGTGGAATTCCAATCCCTGGAAACGGCGTACGAGGCCAAATTGTTTCCAATCCTTGGGAATGCAGGGATCGATGAGCAGGCCGGAGAGGGTGGGGCGGATCCCCAGTAGATACTGGGTGGCGGCGACATCCGCCCATGCGGCGGTTCCGGTGATGTGCGAGACATTGCCGTATCCAAACCTTGGATGTTCGGGACCGACAATGTTGCTGACCCACGCATAGGGCTCGGAGCGGTAGCGGTCGATCCCGTTTTTCAGAATGTTGTTGTGCGGAACAAGATTCAGGAAATATTCCCAGGCCCGCTCCCCGCGCCCAAGCAGGGCCTCGGCAATGATGGCCCAAGTGTTGGCATGGCAGAATATCGAACCGTTTTCCCCGCATCCGGGGTTGTAGCCGGTTTTGGGATCGGTGGTTTCCGGCCAGGTTTCCAGTCCCTGTTCGAGCAGCTTGAGTCCAATGCCGGTGTTGAGGCGTGCGTGGACTTGATCCATTCCGTTTTCCCACTGGCTGGAAGTTCCCACGCCGGCGATAACCGCCCAGCTCTGGGGGTTGAGGTAGATGTTTTCGTCGCCGCCGATGGCGTTCCCGTCGTCGTCGAAACAGCGAAGCCAGGAGGTTTTGTTCCATGTGTGTTTCAGCAGGGCATCCACTTGGCCGCTCCGGCATTTGGAAAGGCAAATCCTTCGATTTGACCTTTTTCGCCATTTCAATCATCCGGTCGATGGCGGCGACATACTGCTGCCCGGCAAAGATAGATTCGCCCCGACCCTTTTCGGAATAGACATGGATCGTATCATTCCAATCGCCACCGAGGGTGAGCGGGAGGCCGTGGCTGCCGAGGTGGCTTTCCGTAAAATGGATTCCCGCCAACAGGTGCTCCCACACGCTCGCCGTGCGTTCCGACGGTTCGTTGGAGGGCGAGAGGAAGGCGACCGGTTGGTCGAGCCAAGCCCAATCGGCGGTCTCGGCGAGAATCGCGCAGGCGAGGAAAGGCAGCCAGAGATGGAGGTCGCTACGCGGCGGTAGCACTCGGATTTCGCCGGTGAAGGGGTCGAAGGCCATGGCCGCATGGCCGTCCTCGTATTGGTGAGCCAGCAGTGCCTCCAAGGTTTCGCGGGCCTGTTCGGGCTTCCGGTAGGCGATGGCCAGCAGATCCTGGCACGTATCGCGGTAGCCAATGGTGCGCAGGCCTGGGGCGCGAGTGTTGACCGCGCGCGAGTAGCGGCCGACATGGACGCTGTTGACCGGGCTCCAGACATTGATTTGCCGTTCGGCCACCTTGTCCGGAATGTCGCAATGAAAAACACCGAGGTGCTCGTCCCACCACGCTTCGAGCTTTTCGTACTGCCGGTCGACGGCGAAGGGGTCGCGGAGCGCATCCATGTCGGATCGGGCCTTCGCCTGGGCAGTTGCGGGGTCGGCCAACGCATTGGGTTGTGCGCCGAGATGGTAGAGGATGCGCTTTTGTCCGGCGGGCGCCAAAAGAATCTTATTGTGGAGCACTGCGCAGGGATTGCCCGACAAAATCTGCTCCCCGCCGCAGAGCGAGCGTTCAACCGCCAGCGGCAGGCGTTCGTCCCGGTAGTTTCCAACAAAGGCATCCCGGTCGCCGCTGAAACCCTGAACGGGTTCGGTCGAGGCGAACCAGACCAGAGGAATCATCTCCTTGCGGGGGTGGTAGGGGTTGTGGAAGAGGTAGAAGAGGGCTTGGCGCTCTTCGTCGAACCAGGTGTTGAGCATGTGCTCCCAGTAGTAGCCGCCCCTGAGTTCCCCCATCCAGTCCATCTGCGAAAGCTCGGCATAGGCGAAAACATCGTATTCGGCCGCCGATCCCGACTTGTTTTCGAGCAATAGATCCCAGCAGAGGACGGGATAGTCCGGAAGGATCGAAAGTTTCAGGCTTGCTTTCAGCCCGTCCTTTTTCGCTTCGAAGCGCGTGGAGCCCGGCCGATGGGTTGCGCTCCATTTGTCCGGCAGGACATTGCAGGGGCGAAAGGTCGGCGACCATGTTTCTCCGGTTGCGGCATTTTTCAGGTAGACATAGAAGCCCGGCGAATCGATCGGCAGGTTGTGCATGCGGTAGCGGGTCAGGCGCCCCAGCGTTGGCGAGTTAAGCCAGGCGAACCCGCCCCCCGCCTGCGAGACAAAGGCGTGCATGGTGCCATTGGAAAGATAGTTGATCCACGGCACCGGCAGGTCGGGGCGGCTGATCGCGATCGACCTTCCATCTTCCGAAAAGCAATATGCGGATTTCCAGCTGTTTGATTTCACTGCGCCATGCTACCCGTTGGAGCTATTTCTGTTCGACAACCAAACGCATGAATTTGCAATCCTCCTCGCCCATCGGCACCTGGTTGGTGACGGAGTCGAATTCGGGGTCGAGGGTTCCATGGTTTGGAAGTTCGACATAGCCGCCGTTTGTCCAACCTCCGGAAACGAGGTTTGTCGTGGTTTCGAGGAGGTAGTCCAGCCCGGCATCCGGGGCGCTCCGCTTTGGGTAGATATATTCGAAACCGTCGCCCGCCCGCCGGAACACGGTGGGGATGCCGGTGTCGGCGGAATTGGTTGGGTCGCCTCCCAGGCCATATTCACGGAGGTTGGAGA
>WFRA01000319.1 GCA_015486775.1 Kiritimatiellales bacterium
GAGCAGGACGAGCTTCACCAGGCGATGGCCGACCCCGCCTTCTACCAAAAAACAAAAGAGGAAATCGCCGCCGCCACCGCCCGCGCCGAAGCGATTCCCCAACTGCTCGAAACCGCCTACGAACGATGGGAAGAATTGGAGAGCTTGTGAAACGACTCCTCCGGAACAAACACACGCGACTCGTGCTCAAGCATCTGCTGGGCTGGATCTGCATCGTGCTCGGCATCGTCATGCTCGTGACGCCCGGCCAGGGCATCCTGACCCTGCTTGCGGGAATCTACTTGCTGGCCGACGAAGTCCCGCTGTTTGGAAAAATCAAGGCCTGGCTCCAGCACCGCTTCCCCAGGGCCGCCGCCGCGGCCGAACGGATGAAGGAGCGCTTCCGCAAAAAGCGCTGAGGGCAAGCGGGACTCCCGCCCCGCTATCGAGGCTCTTGCTATTCAATCTGGACCAAGCTTGCCGCATGAGCCGAATAGCCACCATAATCGGCTCATGATTTTGCTTTATAGTGATCCGATAAGCTGTCATAAACGGCTCATGAAATATCTTTGGCAGCGGGAGAAATGGCCGACATTCCAGTATGATCTGACCGGTATTCAGGATCAGATTCTCTGTTTCACCGAAAAAACCGGACGGGTTGATGGACTGCTCTCGGCATTGCCGGAATCGATCAAGACTGAAGCCATTATCGACCTCATGGTTGCGGAAGCTGTTAAAAGTTCCGAGATCGAAGGCGAAATGCTCAGCCGTCCAGATGTGATGTCCTCCATCAAAAACAATCTCGGACTCAATGTGCAGCCCAAACGGGTTGGAGACCGCCGCGCGGAAGGAATCGCTAAACTGATGGTGTGTGTTCGGAACGACTTTGCCCAACCGCTAAGCCGGAAGATGCTGTTTGAATGGCATTCGATGCTGATGATGGGGACTCCCCGGATCAGGGTCGGCAGATGGCGTACACACCCGGAACCGATGCTCGTTGTATCCGGATCCATTGGAAGCGAAGAGATTCACTACGAGGCTCCTCCGTCAAAACAGGTTCCCGGCGAGATGAAACGCTTTGTCGAGTGGTTCAACAGCTCGGCACCCGGAGCCGGGGATGAGATTCTCTTCGCGCCGGTTCGGTCGGCATTGGCTCACCTTTACTTCGAGACCATTCATCCATTTGAGGACGGCAACGGGCGCATAGGACGAGCTCTTTCTGAAAAGGCATTGTCGCAGGGACTGGCGCGTCCCGCACTGCTCAGCCTGTCCCGTTCCATCGATGCAGATCGAGCCGGCTACTATGGTGCGCTAAAAAAGGCTCAGCGTTCCGGTGATATTACCAGTTGGGTCGAATGGTTTGTTCGAATGCTGCTGAATGCCCAGAAGCAGGCGGAAACCGAAATCGAGTTCACTCTGAAAAAAACCAAGCTGTTTGATCGCATCGGGAATCGACTCAACGAACGGCAGCTAAAAGTTGTGCGCCGCATGCTCAGGGAAGGTCCAGCCGAATTTGACGGCGGCATGACGGCAAAGAAATACATGGCAATCGCCAAGGCCACCAAGCCCACGGCGACCCGCGACCTGCGGGATCTCGTAGCCAAAAAAGTGCTTATCCCCCTCGGTGGAGGGCGAAGCACGCACTATCAGGTAAACATCTGAATGTGCCTCATCCGCATTGCTTGCAGAGGCGAAACGCTACCCCTTCAGGCTCAGAAGAATCTCCATGCTGATGCGCTGCATCTCCCGGACACGTTCCTCGCTGCCGGCCTCGTTGTAGCAGCGGAATTCCGGCGCATTCCCGGATGGGCGCATGTGCAGGACTTCCAAGGACTGGAAGGTGACGCGCAGGCCGTCGGTGCGGTCGATGGATTCAACCTTGCCGAAAGCTTCGCCAAAGACCTCTTCGATGGCTGCTTCGTCTTTGAACCGCTCCAAGATTTTTGCGCTCTCTTCGGTGGGAAAGTTTTGGATGCGGTCGCTGGCGGTAAAGCGCTGCGGCAGGTCGGCTAGGAGTGCCGAGATGGATTTGCGCTCGCGGATCGAGAGCAGGATGACCGCGAGCACCGGTAGGACGGCATCGCGCGTCGGCAAGGCGCGCAGGGTTTTTCCAAAGACTGGAAAGTCGCTGTTGGTCAAAAAGCCGCCGTTGGCCTCGTAGCCAACCACGCCCTTGCGGCCTGCAAAGGAGGCCTCGATCATCGAGGCAATGACAAAGGGCGAGCCGATCTTGGTGCGGCGGACATCGGCGAACCAGCCCGTTTTTTCCAGGGCGGTATTGCAGCTCACGGGGGTGCTGACCGAATCCGCTTCCAGATATTTTGCCGCCAGGATACCGAGTACGTCGCCGCGCAGCCACTCCCCGTTTTCATCGCTGACGAGCGGGCGGTCGCTGTCGCCATCGGTGGAGAGGATCGCATCGAACCCATTCTCCGCCGACCACTCCCGCGCCAGCGCCACATCTTCTGGACGGATCGCCTCGGTATCGACCGGAATGAAGGTGTCGGAAAATCCCAGCGGCGTGACATCCGCGCCAAGGCCGGAAAAGATTTCGATCAGCATGTCGCGCCCGACGGCGGAGTGCTGGTAGATGCCAATCTTTTTGCCCTTGAGGCAATCGGCGGGGAAGGTTTTTAAATAGCGGTTCACATAGTTGACCCGCGCATCGATCTTTTCCCCCGGCAGTTCAAACGCCTCGCCGCCGAACATGGAATCGTCCACCTCCACCACCTGCCCGCGGATCTGCTCCTCGTCATACTTGAGGATTTCGCCGGAGCACTTGTTGAACTTGATGCCGTTGCGATCGGCCGGAATGTGGCTCCCCGTCACCATGATGGTTGGACAGGCGTTTTCGAGGCCATGGAGCGCCACCGCCGGGGACGGGATAAATCCGCAATTAACCGGCGTGTATCCCATGTCCGAAGCCGCCTTCGCCACCGCCGCCATGATGCGCGGCGTGCTCGGACGCAGATCCCCTGCGATCGCAACGGAGCTGGAAGCTCCGTCTACATTCTTCAGCTCGCCGGATTCTTCCAGATATTGGAGAAACCCTTTTGTATAGGCATAGCAGACCGCATCCGTCATTTCCGAGGCCAGCCCGCGCGCGCCACTCGTCCCAAACTTCACCCCGCTCTGC
>WFRA01000320.1 GCA_015486775.1 Kiritimatiellales bacterium
AGCCCCAGCAGCACGGAGGAACGAACAATCTTGAAGACCACCGACGCCCTTGTTTTTTCAAACCATTCAGCCATGGGGTTCCCTTGTTGCATATTGCGTATTGCGTATTGCGTATTGCGTATTGCGTATTGCGTATTATCGAACTGCCCTACCGGAGATGCTGTCAAGCCGTACGCACTACGAAATACGCAATATAATCATCTATTTTTTGCCACCAAAACATCGACCTCTTCCATGATCGCATCGACATTGGTCAACTGCGCAAGCTTCATCAGCAACTGCTTCTTATCAAACATGCCCCTCACATAATAGGGAATATGGGTGCGAAACTGGATGCAGGCCGCCTCCTCCGGCGAATAGCGATACGAAATCTTCAACTGCTTCTGCTTCAGCTCGTTCAACTTCACAAGCCGCCGCAGGTGCTCCGCCATCATCTCGCGCCGCTCCAGTACGACAACCGTATCGCCGGCTTCCAGCCGGCCTTGCCAGTCATGAAAAATCCAGGGATTGCCGATGGCGGCGCGACCGATCATGACTCCATCCACTCCGGTGGCGGCGAACATGCGGGCAATGTCTTCGGGGCGGTCGATCCCACCGTTTCCAATGATTGGAATTTTTAGGGATTGCTTCATCTCGGCCAGCTTGCCCCAGTCGGCCTCCCCGCCATGGAAGTTCTTGGCGAGGCGGGCGTGGACGGCGACCATGTCCGCCCCGCTCTCTTCAACGACCTTGGCGATTTCGAGGTGGTTCGGCGTGGACTGGTTGAAGCCGATGCGGGTCTTTACGGAAACGGGGAGCGAAACCGCGTTTTTGACGGCCTCGATGATTTTTCCAAGGTGCGGAAGATCCTTCAGCAATGCCGCCCCCGCCCCGCGCGAAACCACTTTTTTGACGGGGCAACCGCAATTGAGATCGACCCAGTCGAAGAGGCCGGTCTGCTCGACCTGTTTTGCGGCATCGGCCATGGCTTGCGGATCGCGGCCAAAAATGTGCCCGGCGATGGGTTGCTCGCCGGGGGCGGTTTCCAATACCTGGAAGGTTTTTCCGGAGTCACGGCGGATGCCCTCGGCACTGGCGAGCTCGGAATAGACCGCACCCGCGCCCTGTTCGAGGCAGAGGGTTCGCATGGCCGAGTCGGTGTAGCCGGCCATCGGCGCAAGCACGACAGGCAAGGCGATTTCGACCGATCCGAATTTCAGGGGGTTTATTTGCATGGAAGACAAAAGGTGGATGGGCGGATTTTCTTCGTCAAAGCACCGTGCCGGAAGGAATCGCCATGTTTTTTGGAATCACCATGATGCCGTCGCGTATCCAGTAGAGGTCGCCCTTTTCATTGTAGGGCTTGCCCTCGGGCGAAATGACGACCCCGTCGCCGATCCGGGCATTCTTGTCGATGATGGTATTCTTAATGAGGCAGTTCCTTCCGATGCCCATCGGAATGCCCGACCCGTGCTCGATCTTCCCATGTTCGTAGTAGTCGGCTCCCATGATGATGGAGTCCTCGACGACCGTCCCCTCGCCCACCAGGGCGCGCAAGCCGATGACGGAATGCTCCATGCGTTTCCCGCTGATGATGCACCCTTCGGTCAGCAGGCAACGGGCGAGATCGCATTCGTTGATCTTCGATGGCGGGAGGTAGCGCATGCGGGTGTAGATGGGCGACTGCATGTCATAGAACGAAAAGCTCGGCAGCGGTTCGGTGAGCGCCAGGTTGGCCGCCCAGAACGAGCGAATGGTTCCGATGTCCTCCCAGTAGTCCTCGAAGATGTAGCTGTGGACTTTATGGGAATCGATCGCACCGGGAATGATGTGCTTGCCGAAGTCCGGCTCGGCGTTGTCGCGAAGCAGTTCTTTCAGCACGTCCATGTTGAAGACATAGATGCCCATGCTCGCCAGGAAGCGTTCGTCGTCGTAGAGCGGCGCCCGCAGCTCGTCGAGCAGCGGCGTGTCGCCGGGCTTCTCCGCAAACCGGACGATCCGCCCCGTTCCATCCACCTGCATGATGCCCAGTGCCCCGGCCTCTTCACGAGCAACCGGCTTGGTGCTGATGGTCAGGTCGGCCTGGCTGTCGATATGGGTCTGGATCACCTGCCGGAGATCCATCCGGTAGAGCTGGTCGCCGGAAAGGATCACCATCAGATCGGGCACTTCGTCCATGAAATAGCGCATCGAGCGACGCACCGCGTCCGCCGTGCCCTGAAACCAACCCTCCGAATCCGGGGTCTGCTCCGCCGCCAAGATGCGCACGTGCCCGCCGCTGAACTGGTCAAACCGGAAGGTCGTGCCGATATGATGGTGTAGCGAAACGCTGTTGAACTGGGTCAGCAGGTAGATGTTGCGGATCCCGCTGTTGATGCAGTTGCTGATGGGGATATCGACCAGCCGGTATCTTCCGGCAATCGGAACCGCAGGCTTCGAGCGCTCCTTCGTCAATGGCTGCAACCGGGTTCCCGCCCCGCCCCCCAGAATCAATCCCGCGACATTCATGTTCCCATCCTTTTTCCACATTCTTGGCATGGATGGAGCATAGCGAAACCCCACATCGGACGGAAACAAAAGAAAAGACAAATTTAACACTTGCCTCGCCCGAGGCGATTGAGTAGAACACCCGCTCCTTTACGGGAAAGAATCCTATTTTTTCCTGCATAAAACCGCAAAATTTGCGGGCCGGTAGCTCAGTCGGTAGAGCATTTGACTTTTAATCAAAGGGTCCTGGGTTCGAGCCCCAGCCGGCTCACCATTTATAAAGGGCTTGCAGCAATGCAAGCCCTTCTTTTTCGCCCATGCAACCTGCACGCCGCAGGCAGATGGTGATTCCGCCGCTGCAGGCACCTTGCCTGATTGCAGAGGAGACTCCGGGAACCGCCGCCGGAGGAGCCGAGGCAGACCAGAAACGCCGTAGTCTTACCACTTGACCTCACAACTCGAAAGTTTACTCGAAAATCGCTGTTCAATGTTCTCTCCAGAGCCCGGGTTGGGTGACATGGGGGCAAAAAAAATGATTTCAATATTGACCCAGAGTGGACAATCTATCATAAGGTATCCTCGTAT
>WFRA01000321.1 GCA_015486775.1 Kiritimatiellales bacterium
ACGCCCGCAGCTTGTACGCCGCACGCATGTAGTCGGAGTCCTCGAACTTATCCTGAAAGATCTTGAGCATCTCCTTCGCCCGCGAGTAGTCTTTCATCTCGAAGGAGGCATCGCAGATCGCTGCGAGCACCGGCGGCGAGGCATCGTCGAGATTCGGCAACTCCTTGATCAGCTGCTTGCCCAGCTCGATCTCGGTGTAGGTGAGCTTGGCGATCGCCACGCGAAGGCGTAGCTTTAATACCGGGTTTTCGGCTCGTTCAAGTGCCGCCTGCAGGTCGGCGACGAGCTTGGCCTGCTGGTCGGCGCCGAGCCAGATGGCCGAGATCTTCTCGAGCTCGGCGATCATCATGTCCACCCCGTCCTGCCGCACGTCGGAGCCGAAGCGCACGATGGCATCGAGGTAGGTCTCGACCGCCTCGTCGACCATCCCCTGCTGGATGCGGGTCTTGCCGATCCAGAAGAGTGCCTTGGCGATGTCGGCCTTGTCCTGCCAGGTGTCGAGGTAGGCCTGCACCTCGTCGACGATCTGGTTGTACTTCTCCTCAGCCTCGTAGACCTCCGCCATCTGGAAGACGGCGTAGGTGGCCTGGCTCGCTTTCCGGGCGGCGGCCACCGCCCGCTTGTAGTCGGCCACGGCCTTATCGAGCTCGCCGCGCGAGCCATAAATGTCCCCGCGCATGCTGCACGCGCCGGGGAAGACATCGGAATTGGGATAGTTCGCGATCACCAGTCCGAAGCGCTTGAGCGCCTCGTCGTACTTCTCCATTCCGAAGAGGCAGATGCCCCCCTGGAAGGTGGCCTCGTCCACCCAGCCGCCCGAGGGGAAGTCCGCGAGGTATTTCTCGAAGACCGGGTAGGCCCCCGCGTAGTCTTGCTGGAAGAGCTTGCTCATGGCGTACCAGTAGAGTGCGTTGCCCTCCTGATGCGAGCCGGGAAACTCGTCGAGTATCCGTTTGAAGCCCTTCTCTGAGGCCGAGTAGTCGTAGGTCATCAGGTTGGCGATCGCCTGCATGTAGTAGAGCTCGACATCGTAGCGCACAATGTTCGTGTCGTTGGTGCGGACGAACTCGTCGATGTAGGGCAGTAGCTTCTTGACCGGCTCCATCTCCTTGAGCTTCTGGTAGTGGCTCGTGAGCATGTAGGCGATCTGCCGCGGCGTAATCCCCTCCTTGTGGGTGCCAATATAGGCGAAGGCGTATTTCTCGGCCTCGGCCGTCTCGCCGAGGTCGTCGAGTAGCACCCCGACGATCTCGTAGATCGAGCGCTCCCCAAGATCCCCCTCGGGATCGGCCGCATAGACCCGCTCGAAGAAGCGGAGCCCCTCCCAGTAGCGATCCACCGTCCGGTAGAGCTGCGCCATGCGGTAGTCCACGTTGTTCTCGTAGGGCGGAAGCTTCTCGAGTGCCGCGACAAGTCCTTCGAGCTCGACGAGCTCCTTGGGCTTCTTTACCTCCTCCACCGCGTTGGTGTCGCCCCCGCCACCGAAGAGTGCCTGCTCGTCTTCCGTGAGGGTGGCACCCTCCTCGGGCGGAAGCCCGGCCGCCACGCGCATCTCGCGTAGCTTGCCCTGCTGATACGCCACGAGCTCGTCGCGCGGGATGATCATCCGGTAGAGCGGCAACGCGCTGTCGTACTCCCCCGCGTCGTAAAGCGCCGCCGCCGCGTTCATCAGCGCCAGATTCACCCGGATGTCGTAGCGTGCGTCCGTTCGGTAAAGCTGCGGGATCCACGCCGTGATCCGCTTGAAGTCCGGGATCTTGATCAGCGCGTTGACCACCTGCATGATGGCGTACCCCTTGCGCTGCTCGCTGGGCGTGTGTTCGATCACGTAGGTGTACGGGTCGATGCACTCCGCCCACTTCTCGAGCTTGAAAAAGGCCTCGCCGAGCGTCAGGTGCAACAGGATCAGCTCTTGGTCGGTATACTCGGGGTCATCCGCTACCTTGGGCTTCTTGTCGACCTCCGGCACGTTCCCGCCCTTCTTCTTTTTCTTGGTCACTACCACCGCCACCTCGTCGGGGTGCGCGTTATAGTAGAGCGCGTTGGTCGTCACCTCCACGCACGCCGCGTACTCGTCCGTCTCGTAGAGGCAGGTCGAAAGCATCTTCATCGCCGTGCGCCGCTTGCCGATCGGCTGGTCGATGTAGTCCTGTAGCACCGCCGCCGCTTCCCCCAGCCGATCCTGCTGGATGAGGATCGTTGCCAGCTTGAAGCGAATGTCCTGCGCGATCTCCAGCACCCGCGGTGCTTCCGATTCGCCCACCGCGTCGAGGTACATGTACATTGACGAAACTGCGTCGTCGTACTGCTTCGCCTCCATCTGCTGGATCGACGCCTTGAGCAGCGCCGAGGGCGTCATCTCGTCCCCCGCGCGAGTCAGAACCCCGGAAAACAGAACCCCCAGCACGCAACAGGCCGCCAAGACCCGTGCTCCCTTCCCTCTCCTCGCTTTGCATTCCATAAGAAAACGCCCCAACTATGAACACTCCGGAAAACTAGTTGCCCTTTTTCGACCGCACCGAGCTCTTGATCCCTTCCATCCCCTTGATCGTGCGGTATTGGCCACGGAAGCGGCTCAACGGTTCCCGGCAGTTACCCGTACTCATTACCCCAAGGTGAACCATCTTGAATAAAAAATCCATCTTTTTCTTTCCCATACCACAATCCGCCTATATTTCCTCTTCGCTACAAACGGTATAGAGCCAGTTGAGCAGCGAATCGAAACGGGGGTCGGCGTGCAGGTTTCCAAGGTCTGGATCGGTTTTCATCCAATCGTAGTCCCCGTATCCGAGGTCAATGGATTTGGCCAAGGCGTCGAAGGCCTCGTCGGGCTTGCCGGTCAGGGCGAAGGAGCAGCCCAGATTGTACCAGACCAGGTCGTCGGACGGGAGGAGAAGGCTCAGCCTGAGGTCGATGGCGAGCCCTTCGGCATATTTCCCGGTCTTGGTATAGAGGTCGGCGAGCGCCTGGAGCACTTCGAGGTCGTCCGGCAGGCGCGCGGCGACTTTTTCGAGGAAGGCGAGTTCGATCCCGGCATGGCGGGTGTGGCCTGTTGTGGTCTTGCTCATGGAAAACCTGTTGCTGTTCAATGGACTTCCCGGTGCACGGGGCCGGTGTAGATCTGGCGGGGGCGGCCGATGCGGGCATGGGGGTCTTCCTTCATTTCCAACCATTGGGCGATCCAGCCGGGGATGCGGCCGATGGCGAACATCACGGTGAACATGTTGGTTGGAATGCCCATGGCGCGATAGGTCAGTCCGGTATAGAAATCGATGTTCGGATAGAGGTTGCGGCTCTGGAAATAGTCGTCGGCCAGCACGGCGGCCTCCAGTTCCTGGGCCAGATCGACCAGCGGATCGCTGACGCCGAGTTGGTCGAGCACATCCTTGCACATCTGCTTGGCCACCCTGGCGCGCGGGTCGTAGGATTTGTAGACGCGGTGCCCCACGCCCATCAGGCGGAAGGGGTCATTTTTATCCTTGGCGCGCGCGACCACCTTTTTCACATCGCCGCGGTCGTCTTCCAGGATGCGTTCGAGCATTTCGATCACGTGCTGGTTGGCACCGCCGTGCAGCGGCCCCCAGAGGGCGCAGATGCCGGCCGAGATCGATGCGTACAGGTTGGCATCGGCGCTTCCCACCATCCGAATCACGGAGGCGGAGCAGTTCTGCTCGTGGTCGGCGTGGAGGATCAGGAGCTTGTTGAGGGCGTTGGCCACCACGGGGTCGACCTGGTAGTTGTTCACCGGCGTCGAAAACATCATGTTCAGGAAGTTTTCGCAATATTTGAGGTCGTGGCGCGGCTGGACGATCGGGTGGCCAATGGATTTTTTGTACGAAAAGGCCGCGGCGGTGCGCATTTTCGAGAGTAGGCGGGTCACCTTGTAGTCGATGTTTTCCTGCTTGGAGGTATCTTCCAGTTCCGGATAGAAAGAGGAGAGCGAAACCGCCATCGCCGAGAGCGTTGCCATGGGATGCGCGTGATCGGGAAAGCTTCCGAAGAAGTGGCGCATGTCTTCGTGTAGCATGGAGTGGTTGTTCAGGTGGGCGGAAAAGGAATCGTGCTGCTCCTTGTTCGGCAGCGTTCCATGTACGAGGAGATAGGCCACGTCGACAAACTCGCACTTTTCGGCCAGGTCGTTGATGTCGTAGCCCCGGTAGCGCAGAACCCCCTTTTCGCCGTCGATATAGGTGATGTCGCTCTTGCAGCAGCCCGTGTTGACAAAACCGGGGTCGTAGGTGATGAAGCCGGTCTCCTTTCTCAGCGCACGGATATCGATGGCGCCTTCGTGCTCGGCACCCTCCAGCATGGGCAATTCGATGGTTTTGTCGCCGATCCTAAGCTCGGCCATTCCCGTGTTTTGCACTTCCAGCATAAAAATCTCCTTGCGGTCTTCCGACCTGAACTGTGCTGAAAATACGTGAGAGCCTGCACCTTGCAAGACTAAAAGCCGATGAGGGGGGCGTTCCTTGTTTCTGGCTCCCGAGGAAAGGGCTCGAATTTTACTCATATTAGTGTTGCACGCCCCTGCGCATTTATGTTTTATCCACGGGTCTTTCAATAAAAGGAACAGCAGATATATGGCTAAAAAGAGCAAAATCGCGAAAAACGAACAACGCATCAAGTGCGCGGCGAAGTACCGCAACCTGCGCGTCGAACTGAAGAAAACTATCCAGAACCCGGCGACTTCCCCCGAAGACCGCATGGCCGCCGTCCGCAAGCTGCGCAAGCTTCCGCTCGACGCCAACCCCAACCGCATCATGAACCGCTGTTCCATAACGGGTCGCCCGCATGCCGTCTACCGGAAATTCGGACTCTCCCGCATCACGCTCCGCGAGATGGCCTCGCAAGGCAAGATCCCGGGAATGACCAAGGCCAGTTGGTAGTAAAAACCCCCATTTTGTTGAAAGCCAAAAACACCTCGCGAAGCGGGTTGTTTTTTTGTGCATGCAGAGGAAGGCGGAACAAGTCTGACGACCTTATTTGCCTTGTAGTCCATATTTTTGGCGGTAGTCGCTGGGGGTGCATCCTTCGGCCTTGCGGAACACAACCGACATCCATCGCGCGTCGCAAAACCCGCACCGTTCGGCAATCTCGCCCATGGGTGCGTTTCCACTGGCAAGCAACTGTTTTACGCGGTCGATCCGCACGCGCTGGATCTCCATGCCCGGGCTGCGCCCCAGCAAGCTCTGGAAAT
>WFRA01000322.1 GCA_015486775.1 Kiritimatiellales bacterium
CCCGGCATTGCTCATTGCCCCGAGTCCCCCTTTGACTCCGCTGATTTCCGGCATCTTGATGTCCGGCATCCTGCGGTCCATCCGGCTCTTGACCATGATCTGCTTGCGCAGTTTCGGCTTCGGCCGTTTCTTTTTCATCTTCACCGGAACCTGTAGCTTTCTGGGCGGCATCCGCGGCCGAGCGACCGGCTTTGCCTCGAATTGCTTGTCCGTCTTCAGAACCACCGTCACGGCCACAAACGAGACCGCGACGACAAGCAGGATCAAATGCACCACCAAGCTGATGATCAGGGCACTGGATTTCGAGTGCTTCGTAAAGAATCTTTTTTTCTGCTTGGTATCCATGGCTTTCCTCTTCAAACGGAGAAACATTGAAGCAAAACAGCTCCCGCTCTACCAGCCCGGATTTGATTAATTATTCATTTTTGAATGGCCTCTGGCCGCCGCCCCGCCGGTTATGCAGATCGTCTTGTTCCTTCCTCCCTAGGTTTTTTGAACTCCCCGTTTTTTAGCCGGCGGCAGTAGCACTGGGTTTCGCGAGCAACGATGCCGGAGAGCAGAAGCAGGCCGATGAGGTTGGGAATGGCCATGAGCGCATTGAAGATGTCGGCGATCGTCCAGACCACCCGGAGTCCGCCCACGGCGCCGATGACGACGAATCCGGTGTAGAGCCAGCGGTAGGCCGGGATGGCCTTTTTGCCGAAGAGGAACTCCGCGCAGCGGTCGCCATAGTAGGACCAGGCAATGATGGTGGAGTAGGCAAAGAACATGATGCCGAACCCGACGAGATATTGCCCGAATCCGAAGAGCCCCTTTTCAAAGGCACGGGCGGTCATGGCGCTGCCGTCAAGTCCGCTCCGGTTGGCACCGGTCACGAGGATGACGAGGGCGGTCATGGTGCAGATGACCAGCGTATCGATCAGCGGGCCGAGCATGGCGACGGTTCCTTCTCGCACCGGTTCGTTGGTCTGCGCCGCCGCGTGGGCGATGGGGGCGGAACCGAGGCCAGATTCGTTGGAAAAGATACCGCGCGCCACGCCGAAGCGGATCGCTTGCGACACGGCAATGCCCAGCGCGCCGCCGCCAGCGGCGCAGGGGGTGAAGGCATATTTGAAGATCTGCCCCAGCGCCTCCGGGATCGCCGGGGCGTTTAGCACTAGGATAATCGTTGCGCCGAGCACATAGAACGAACACATGAACGGAACAACCACCCCGGCCACGCTGGCGATGCGCTTGATGCCGCCGAGAATCACCACGCCCGTGAGAAACGAAAGCACCAACCCGGTGGCCAGCGCCATCCATGAAACATGGAACCCGGCCCATGGCGAGAATCCCTGGGTATGCGCCACCTCCGGCAGCAGGTAGCCCAGCCCGCCGACCACCGAGTTGGCTTGCACCATGTTGCCGATCCCGAACGAGGCCACCATCCCGAAGAGGGCAAAGGCGCCGCCGAGGAAGAGGCCGAGCTTTTTGTTCTTGAGTCCCAGCGAAAGAAAATACATCGGTCCGCCGCTGGCCGACCCGTCGGCGTGGATCTTGCGGTATTTGACCGCCAGCGTGCAGGAGGTGAACTTGGTGGCCATGCCGACGAGCGCCGTGATCCACATCCAAAAGACCGCGCCGGGACCGCCGAGCGCAATGGCCGTCGCCACCCCCGCAATGTTGCCCGTTCCGATCGTTGCGGAGAGCGCGGTGGCCAGCGCCCGGAAGTGGGAGATGTCGCCGTTTTCCTCGGCGTGGTCATATTTGCCCATCACGCAGGCGATGGCGTGGCCTAGGTGGCGCACCTGGACGAAAAGCAGCCTCGCGCTGAGAAAAAGGCCGGTGCCCACCAGCAGGCCGATCATTGCCCAGCTGCCCCAAAGAAACCCATCCACCGCATCCAGCAACCCATTCAGCCATTCCATGAAAACCTCCAGCGGACAGGGTAGGGGGTTATGTGCGGGGTTTGCAACAGCCGCCTGCGCAAAATATTTGAAAAAGGGTTGCCAACGAGGAGCGGATAACCAATATTCCCCGCTTTCCAACCATTGGAAACGGGGTGTAGCGCAGTCTGGTAGCGCGGTTGCTTTGGGAGCAATAGGTCGGGGGTTCGAATCCCTCCACCCCGACCATCTTTAGTCGATAATAGAAGGGTAGTACGGAAGTTCCCTTTCTGTTTCACATTCGCAGTGTAGTACTCGATTGTTCTAACTTTTGGGAAACCGGGGTCTCGGCCTTGCCGCCGACTCTGGACGACACCCCTGTTCGGTAGTGCATGCTTTAAAGTGAACAGAAAAAATGCGGTTCCGCCGGATCGAGGGAAACCCAGACATCTTCTAGAAGCGGCGGCTCGGGAGGGGTGGGGAAGGTTCGATTGCACTTTTTGTCCATGTAGGATCTCACCGGAAGCTTTTTGAGGTTTTCCAGATTTTCGAACAGCCAGGGACTCGATTCCTGATGCTGGATAATCACCCCGCGTTCATCGGTAATGATGACCAGATAGCCAGCGGGCTTTTGACCTCGGTGCTGTTGGCTGTATCTGTATATATAGAAATCCGGGATTTCGATTTCCTTCCCGGAAAACTCGAGCGACCTGTTGTTTTTCTTGTCGGGAATAAAGGAACTTTCTTGGCGATCCAGCAAGATATAGCGGTTTCCCGAGATTTCTTTCCCGATGGCAAAGAACTCGACATTGAGCCTGTGGTTGTATTCCCCTGCGCTGGTTTGCTTGAGCCTCACCGTCGCCTGATAGTTCCGGGCAACCACGGCGGATACCTCTGTTACCGGACTGAGGATACGGCGAATCGCGGTGGCCGAAGCGTTGAAGTCGATATTGAACTTTGGCGGCGAAACCAGCTCGATGTATTCGCGGTCTTCCGGGGAAAGTTCCGCAATGGGTATTTTCTTGTTCTTCCCATGCTCGGGTTGCAATACCACCTTGTCGCCGATCACCATGATGTATTTGGCTTTTAGCGTCTTGCCATCCTTGCTTGTCCAGACGCGCTGGACGGGGGCGGATTGCAACTTTATTGTCGGAGTGGTTTCGGTAAGTTTTTCCGTTTTATTGGTTGAGGCGATTTTCACTGCACGAGTGTCGTAGTCGCAAAAAACAGGGCCGTTGGTAAGGGAAATCTGGCCGGGAACCAGCCCCGCATAGATCTCGTCCAAAAGCGCGTGCGATGGTTCCGCGGTTTTGAACGCGGGGAAAACGGGGCCGCCGCCACCTTTTCGCTGAGGGTATTCCACCCCTTTTTCGTCAATGGCGAGCATAAAGCAGCCCACGCCGCCACCCTCGACCATGAGCACCTCCATATCGAGCGAGTCGCCGGGTTTCAGTTCGATCCAGTCGCCGGCAACTGCATAGCTGTTGCCCATCGCATATTTCAGGCTGTTCCCCGTGGAGGATGACCAAAAATTGTCCCTAGTTCTCATCCAGCCCGAAAGCAAAACAATTTTCCTATCTACCCGAACCGCCATGGTGCCGTCGCCAACGCCCATGAAGCGGAACGTGATGCCGTTGGTATGCGATGCCGGGCAGACCAGCTGACCCTTGTAGTATGTTGACCAGTAGCTGCCCACAATGTCCGGTTCGCCAAAAACGGCCGGGACACAAGCGGAGATTAGCGGCGGCATGACAAAGGTCGTGGCATAGCGTTTCCGGGGTGACTTATAGTAGCGTGACCAGGTTGAGGTTTTCCAGCCGCTTTTGACAAATCGGCGGGTCGCATCCATGTATTCATCGCCGGAAAAGGGGATGGGGCGTCCGGTCCGATCCTGCTTGTAGTCGTAGAAGGTGCCGACAAAGTCGTTGCCAATCGTCTGCCCGCTGCCGAACACGCTGACCTCGTCGAGATCGGGCATGATGTCGAATCCTCCAATGCCTCCTGTAAGCCCCTCGGTCATGCCAGACATTTCCGGAAGCTGGATATCGGGCATGCTCGTTTTCTGCACCTTGGTGACGATGCGAGTGGTCGGTTTGGGCTTGGAGGATTTCTTTACCCTCACCTTCGGCTTCTTGAG
>WFRA01000323.1 GCA_015486775.1 Kiritimatiellales bacterium
ATCCTCTACCACATCGTGGACAAATACTGGGCCGACGGGTTACAAGTCGCCTTTATCGCCAACGGCGCCTACCAGCCCATCTTCCACGACATCGCCCACCAGCACAGCATCCGCAACCGCGTGGCAGTCTGCGACTTCGAGGAAGGCCTTTCACACATCGGCTTCGCCGCCTCCGACTTCCTCTTCATGCCCTCGCTCTTCGAGCCCTGCGGCCTCCCCCAGATGACCAGCGCCATCTACGGTTCGCTGCCCATCGCCCGCAACACCGGCGGGCTGCACGACTCGGTCAGCCATCTAGATGTTAAAGCCGAAACCGGTAATGGCTTCCTCTTCGACACCTACGACTCCGGCGGGCTCGCCTGGGCGGTCGACCAGGCCATGGCCTTCCACCGGCTCGATGCCCAAACGCGCGGCACGCAGATCGAGCGGATCATGCAGGAGAGCAAGCAACGCTTCAACCATGCCGTGACGGCGCAGGCCTATATCGACATCTACCAGAAGATGCTGCACCGCCCGCTCGTCGACGAGGTTTTTGAAAAATAGGCAGGTGGCTCCCATGAGAAAAAAACACCTCACAAAGCTTTCCGACGACCCCTATCTGGCACCCTACCTCGGCCAGATCCGGCAGCGCGCCGACCATATCCAGGCCTTGGAACACCGCCTCACCGGCGGCGAGATCTCGCTCGACGAGTTTTCCAACGCGCACGAATACTACGGCCTGCACTTCCGCGACGGCCAATGGATCTTCCGCGAATGGGCGCCCAACGCCACCGCCATCTATCTCGTCGGCGACTTTTCAAACTGGGAGCAGACCGACGCCTTTGCGCTGCACTACGGCGATGGCAATGGCGTTTGGGAAATCGAGTTGCCCGCCGATGCCCTGACGCACGGCGACCTCTACAAGCTCAAGGTCTACTGGCCGGGCGGCGGTGGCGAGCGGCTGCCCGCCTACACCCGCCGCGTGGTGCAGGATCCCGAAACGCACATTTTCAGCGCCCAGGTCTGGCGGCCCCAAACCCCCTATGCTTGGAAATTTCCAAACCCCGGAAAGCCGGTCGGCGCCCCGCTCATCTACGAATCGCACGTCGGCATGGCGCAGGAGGAACCCAAGGTCGGCACCTACCTCGAATACAAGGAAAAAATCCTGCCGCGCATTGTCGAGGCGGGCTACAACACCGTCCAGCTCATGGGCATCATGGAGCATCCATACTACGGCTCCTTCGGCTACCACGTCTCCAACTTTTTCGCCGCCTCCTCGCGCTTCGGCACCCCCGAAGAGCTCAAGGAGCTCGTCGACGCCTGCCACGGAGCCGGCCTCGCCGTCATCATGGATCTTGTCCACTCCCACGCCGTCAAGAACGAGGAAGAGGGGCTTTCGCGCTTCGACGGCACCACCTACCAATATTTCCACGAAGGCGCGCGCGGCGAACACGATGCCTGGGACTCGCGCTGCTTCGACTACTCCAAGCCCGAAGTCCTCCACTTCCTCCTCTCCAACGCCCGCTACTGGCTCGACGAATTCAACTTCGACGGCTACCGCTTCGACGGCGTCACCTCCATGCTCTACCACCACCGCGGCCTCGGCACCGCCTTCACCGACTACTCCTGCTACTTCGACGGCTCCGTCGACCTCGATGCCTTCGCCTACCTCTCGCTCTCCAACCAGCTCATCCACGAAGTCCGCCCCCACGCCATCACCATCGCCGAGGATGTCTCCGGCATGCCCGGCCTCGGTGCGCCTGGCAAGGAAGGCGGATGCGGGTTCGACTACCGCCTCTCCATGGGCGTACCCGACTGCTGGTTCAAACTCGCCAACGACACCCCCGACGAAGAGTGGAACATGGGCTGGCTCTACCACGAGCTCTCCAGCCACCGCGCCGACGAGCAGGTCATCTCCTACGTCGAATCGCACGACCAGGCCATGGTCGGCGGCAAGACCTTCATCTTCGAGCTCATCGACGCCGCCATGTACTACTCCATGGGCATCGACCAGCACGACCTCGTTGTCGACCGCGGCATCGCCCTGCACAAAATGGCGCGGCTCGCCACCCTCGGCGCCGCCGCCCACGGCTACCTCAACTTTATGGGTAACGAATTCGGCCACCCCGAATGGATCGACTTTCCAAGGGAAGGAAACAACTGGTCATACCACTACGCCCGCCGCCAATGGAGCCTGCGCGACAACCCCGAACTCAAATTCCACGCCCTCGCCGACTTCGACCGCGCCATGATCCGCCTCGCCCGCGAGCACGGCATCCTCGGCAGCGAACCCGTCCAGCAACGGCTCATCAACGAAGGCGACAAATTCATGGCCTTCGAGCACCACGGCCTGACCTTCTGCCTCAACTTCCACCCCGAAAAATCCTTCACCGACTATCCCGTCGATGTCCCGCCCGGAAAATACCGCCTCGTCCTCAACACCGACGAATCACGCTTCGGGGGCTTCGACCTCGTCGAAAAAGAGCAGGTTTTCCAAACCCTGGAATTCAACGACCACGGCACCGCCCGCCACCAGATCCACCTCTACATCCCTGCCCGCACCGGCTTGGTGCTGGAACGGGTGTAGGGCATTTCACGAACGAAATGTCGTCGACGCGTTCTTTGCGTACGAGCAAGCGACGAGGACGTCGCTTCTACAAGACAGTTCCGCGCGTGAATTGCTCTAGTATCCTGCAACACCTTGATCCTCCGATTCGATACAATAGAACTTTTTAAACCGAACGCGAAGGCAGCAAAGACATCCGAAAAACCACCCATACCTTGCTTCGCGACCTTTGCGGCCTTCTGTTCAATTCATAGTTTAACCTGTGACAAGGTATCACTCATTGAACAATGCGGTGTGGTTGGTGTGGCAGGCTGGAAGCCTGCGATACATACATACCGCCCGCACCGACCTCGTCCTCGAGCGCATCCAAGCATAGGCAAGAAAATGTCAAATCCTCTGTTGCGTGGCCACGTTAGGCCACCTCAAGCCGCATGCGCTTTCCAATAGCAGCGGTGTACCGGATCAGGGTTGAAACCTTGACGTTCTGCGGGCCGCTTTCGAACTGGGCCACATAGGAGCGGTTCACATGCATCCGACCGGCCACTTCCGCCTGGGTCATTCCGGCCGCTTTCCGCGCCGCCTTCAAGTTGTCGCTGATCTCAAGCCGTTCAAGCTCTTCGGCTACCTGAGCCGAGAAGTCCGGATATTTTGCATTCTGCTCTTTTTCAAATTGGTCGAGTGTCTTCATGGTTGCTTCCTTTGCCTGAAAAAATCTCTCTTTCGTTTTTCCGCTGTACGGATCTCCTTTAGCGGTGTTTTCTGCGTCTTCTTCTGGAACCCGAGGGCGACCACAACCACCTCCGACCCGTCAAAGAAACAGAGCAGGCGGAAAATATTCCGATCATCCTAGAAAATGCAGTTGCCAAGTTTGCCGCGAATACAAGACCGTCCGTGCCCTTCATCTTGCAAAAGCGCGAAGCCGGAACCGATGGATTCGTTTCTATATACCGCAATACGTCCACAATCTTCACTTGAGCCGAAACATCCAGCGAATCGATAAATTTTTCAACTGGCCGCCCTCCCGAAGCTGTTTCGCAGAATATTACCGTCCTCCACATGATCGGCAAACGTAAGCGTAGACTAACACACTGTCAACCCCGAATTCCACCTCCCGCAAGCCCCACCGCGCCCTCAAAAGCCCCTCTGCCACAGGGAGCCTCATCATACGGCACCCCAATTCGTCGCTTTCCTGCCATTCATTCGCAGCCCTCGTTTTGCATACGAAGAGGCACGCAAGAATGTAGAATAAGCGTCTCGCTTGTTTTACGCCAAAGTGGAAGCGGACGGGCGGTTGCCGCAGGGCGTTTTATTCCGCCGTTCCGATCCCCGGATTTTCAAAAAATCGTCCTTGCCCACAAAACACCTACATATTACAGTGCATTTCGAGGGGGAGACGATGGTGCAAGGCTTCCATTTCAAGAATATGCTGCCACCGGAAGAGGTGTTGCCGGATGGTGCTTGCGAATCCAACAACTTGATGGAAGACCTCGCGGGTCAATTTGCAAGGAGCACCGGCGAACCCATCGTGTTCGACCTCCCCCGCCGTTCGGACCGGGATGGCCGCTGCATCCTTTTGGAGCACCCCCACCCCTCCTGCCTTGCCGCCAACTGCCCTTCCGGAGAGGAGTGCAAAAAGCTATGGAACGAGCATCTTGGAATTGCCTGCGGCTCGCACACCATCACCCAATGGCAATGTCCCGGCGGGAATACCGCGCTTATCGGTTGCGTCCGCGTCGATGCCCACCTGCTCTACATCGGCAAGGTCGTCCTGCGCCCCCGTTCCAACGAAACAAACACCCCTCTTGTCAAAAACACCATGTACGGCACGCTCAGGGAAATGGAGCTCACCATTCAAAACAGCATCCTCAAGCAAAAGCTGGAGACCGAACCCCAAACCACCAACCGTGCTAGGCAAAAGACCCCCGAGCCGGAACACCCCGCCGTCAAGCACGCCATCGACCACATCAACGAACACTATCGCAATGCCAACCTCTCGCTGATCAGCGTCGCCGACGCCATCGGAATCAGCCCCGGCTACCTCTCCACCCTTTTCCATGGCCAGACCGGCATCGCCCTCCACGACCATGTGCGAAAACTGCGCCTCGACAGCGCGCGGGAGCTGATGGAAACCACCCACCTCACCCTCTCCGAAATCGCCCGCCACACCGGATTCTCCACCTCCCGAAACCTCCGCCGCGCCCTCGATCAGGCCGGAAAAAGCAAAAAATAGCCAAATCGTAAAAACTGGCTCCCTTTCGGAAGTATTGGTCGTTGCCCATCTCCTCCATCAATAACAAGTTCGGCTCGTGACTGCGGAGCATGGTGCCCCCGGTTGAAAATAAGGAGAAATAAGATGAAGTACGCAAAATCATTGCTTGCCACCGTGCTGGTGGTGGGAATCGTTCCCTCGCTGATGGCCGTGCCTATATCGGTTCTTGTTGATGACACGCCAAAGCAGGATCCCTTGCTTGGCGGTACGCACGAGCTAGGCGTTGGCTTCCCGTCCAACGAACTCATCAGCGCAACCGAAGTGGCCTGGGGAGGGCATGTTCCGTGTCCGGCGGACTACCAAGACGGAGGTGCGGTTCAAGTCCAGATCACCAACCAGAGTGGTCGGGACTGGACAAATCTGGTCTATGTGGCCGATCCGGAAACAACTCTGTCGAACGACGACGGCTTGATTGCGGATGCCACGGTTCCTGATGTCTTTACGCAAGCGTTCAATATCGACAACCTTGGTGCCAACACCCCGCTCGTGTTTGAAAGCATGGTTGCCGACAACATCTTCCAGGCCGGCGAAACATGGGAGTTTGTTATTCAGGAATACAGCAGTTCTCTCGGTCTTTCGGAGGCTCTTCTGGATTCTTGGGATTCCAACAACAACCGTGGACAAGTCGCCGGTGCCTCCGCTGGCGGCCCCCCTTCCTCAGGTAGCATCATCGCAATTCCCGAGCCCGGCACGCTGGCTCTCTTGGGTGTTGCGGGAGGCATTGCCCTGTTTTTCCGACGCTTGCACCTGCACTGATCAAAACAGCCAGAGCGATCGAAACCACCCCGGCCTTCCGGGGTGGTTTTTTGCATGTGGGTGCTGTGGAGGCCGGGGTCAGGGGTGCCAGAGTCTGTGAGGCCGGTGCCAGTCCGATATTTTAATCATAAGGGGATTCTATGGACGAGACACCGTAGAAGCGACGTCCCCGTCGCTTGCCGGGAATGGATCGAGCAGGACAAAGGAGCAGGTTTTTCAAACCTTGGAATTCAACGACCACGGCACCGCCCACCACCAGATCCACCTCCTGCAACCCCGCGCCCGCACCGGCCTCGTCCTCGAGCGGATTCAGGAATAGGTTAAAGCCCGCTCGACTTTCCCTGAAAAACAAGACGAGGCGGAGCCTCATCCTACGCACCGATAATTTTCTTCAGCGCGGCGGCATCGGCCATAAACTGTTCGGGGTCGTCGTTGCGGACAAACTCGAGCAGGGCGAAGTGGTCGCGGGAGGTGTCCAATGCCTGAAAATATTTCTTCCACTCCTCTGCCCCCTCGGCCAACGGCAGGCGGTCGGTGTTTTCGGTCCACGTTCCCACAAAGGGGCTGAACGCCCACTGGAAGACATGCAGGTTCAGGATGCGGTCGCGGAGCAGTTCCAATCCTTGGAGGCGGTAGGCTGGGTCGGCCAGCCAGTAGATGGGCTGCCAGTAGGTGTAAAGGCTTGGATGGTTGACTTCCTCCAAAAGATCCAGCGCGGCCTGGTTGCTGTCGGTCAGCGTATTGGCGTGGAACTCGACCGCAAGCCGTATCCCCTGCTCCTGCGCGGCATCCAGCACCGGACGAACCGCATCGATAAATTTCGCGCGGCGATCCGGCGGGCAGACTTCCGATCCCTGGAAGTCTGCCCAGATGCGGATGGTGTCCGTCCCCAGCTCCAGGGCGGTTTCCAGTACAGGCTCGAAGGGTTCCACCACCCCGTTCGCATCCAGCACCTTGTAGTACGAGCCATACGAAGAAACCTCCAGCCCCGCCTCCTGCGTCAACCGCCTCGCCTCCTGCGCGGTTGCGGAATCGCCGGGCTTCACATGCACGTCGCCGCCCCACTCGATCCCATCGATCCCCGCCTTGGCCGACACCGCCACCACCTCCGCCAAATCCATCTGGCGAAAGGTAATCGAACATACTCCACTCTTTATCACAACAATTCTCCTTTTATTCCAAACAGTTGAACCACAGATAAACGCAGATGTACACGGATACAGGAAACTTGCCAAAATCCAACCCATCCGCAGGGCTAAAAAAACCACTCAGGAACAAATCTGGCTTTTCTCGGTTTTCCGTTGTTTTTGGCTAATCTGTGTTCATCGGTGTCCATCTGTGGTTCCGACCTTACGGTAGCTTCAGGCCATCGAATGCGGAGAGGAAGCTGCGCACCTTTTCCTCCAGCACCGCGACTCCGCCCACCTCGTCGCTTTCGATATTGATCGGGATCACCGGGTCGTGTAGCGATTTGCGCACCAGCACCCAGCCGCCCGGACAGGTTACATGGACCCCCTCGTGGCTGTTGGGCGTGAGCGACCAGCCCGCCTCGCTCTCGGCAAAGGCCTTGAACTTTTCGAGCACCTCGTCGGCGTAGGCCGAAAAATTCTCCACCAGAATCTTTGGGCGGAACTCGATCGCCTCGGCCGGTTCGGGCAGCTCGGCAATCAGCTCGTCGACCGTCCCCTGCCCCGCCGCCTTGAGCCGGGCAATCTTGATCAGGATCTTGGC
>WFRA01000324.1 GCA_015486775.1 Kiritimatiellales bacterium
CGCGCCTTAATCTGCTGGAGGCACCTTAGCGTATTGCGTAGTTCGTATTGCGTATTGCATAGTTCGTATTGTGTATTGCGTATTGAAGATTGCGCGACAGACAAGGATCATGAAAACACAAAATCTAGAGACAAATAATCCGCCACGCATTTTACGATGCCGAAGTGGTTCATAATCCCCCTTTTGAAAAAACAACAAGTATACACACGATCACAGCCCAAAAGAGAGAAGCCATGAACTATACCGAGTGGGAAACAAGCGTTCCCGATGTCATTCGAAACGATGCGCTTTGGAAGATGAAGGTCTATCGGTTGTCACTCTTTCTTTCGGATATCTGCTGGGAGGATGTTTCCAGGTTGGTGAAGGATCCCCGGACAAAATCCATTGGGAACCAGTTGTATCGATCTTGTGGTTCCATCTGCGCAAACCTTGAAGAGGGGTACTCGAAAGCAAGTCCGAAAGATCGAGCGCGCTTCTACGAATATTCCCTGGGTTCCGCGCGGGAAACCCGGGGTTGGTTCTATCGCGGACGACACATCCTCGGAGAAAAGGTGTTTGAACATCGGGCATGGATACTCACTGAAATCATAAAAATGTTGCTGAAGATTGTTCCGGAAGAACGAGGGAGCCGGATCTGCGAAGACTCTCCTGAATATATTGCCGCAAGTCCACTTACCAACAACGTCCCCTTTTAGCAGTACGCAATACGCAATACGCAGTACGAAATACGAAACACGCAGTACGAAATACGCAATACGCAACACAAAATACGCAATACGCAATACGCAGTACGCAGTACGCAACACAAAATACGCAATACGGAGTACGCAATAATGACCAAACCCATCGTGTTGATTGTCGACGACGAAAAGAGTGCCCGCGACGGGCTGGTGCGGGCGCTGCGGCGCAACTATCGCGTGCTGGCGGCGGAGAACGCAACCACGGCACTGGAGGTGCTGGCCAGCCAGAAGATCGATGTGCTGCTGAGTGATGTCCGGATGCCGGGCATGGATGGAATCACGCTGATGCAGCGGGCACTGGCGAACAACCCGGCGCTGGTCTGCATTATCCTGACGGCCTACGGGGATGTGGAGCTGGCGGTGGAGGCGATGCAGCAGGGCGCGACCGATTTCATGACCAAGCCGATCAACCTCGATAAGTTGGAGCTGGTGCTTGACCGGGTGCTCAAGGCCAAGAAGATCGAGCTGGAAAACGAGCGGCTACGCGAGCAGCTCGACGACAAGTATGGGCTGGAAAACATTATTGGCCGTTCGCCCGCCATGCAGGAGGTTTTCGAGACCATCCGCCAGGTCGCCGGCTCGCGTGCAACGGTGCTGATCCAGGGCGAAAGCGGAACCGGCAAGGAGCTCGTCGCCAAGGCGATCCACCAGCTGGGGCCGCGATCAAAGGGGCCGTTCGTGGCGGTACACTGCGCGGCGCTCTCGCAAAATATTCTGGAGAGCGAACTTTTTGGCCATGAGAAGGGGGCGTTCACCGGGGCGATGGAGCGGCGCATCGGCCGCTTCGAGAAGGCCGACGGCGGCTCGCTCTTCCTCGACGAGATTAGCGAGATCGATGCCTCGGTGCAGGTGAAGATTCTTCGAACCTTGGAAGAGCGGCAGATCGAGCGCGTGGGCGGCGATACGCCGGTGGATGTGGATGCGCGGCTCATCGCCGCGACGAACCGCGACCTCAAAGGGATGGTCGACGACGGCGAGTTCCGCGAGGATCTCTTCTACCGCCTCTATGTGGTGGTCATCAACCTGCCGCCCCTTCGCGACCGGCAAGACGATGTGCTGCTACTGCTCAACCACTATCTGGCCGTCTTCAACGAAGAGAACGCAAAGCAGATCGAAGGCTTCACCCCGGCAGCCTACGAGACGCTCGCGGCCTACCGCTGGCCCGGAAACATCCGCGAGCTGCGCAACCTCGTCGAGCGCATGGTGGTGCTTTCGCGCGGAAAGGTGCTCGACCTCCAAGACATCCCCGCCCAGGTGCGCGAGCAGGCCGACGGGAACGAAATCCGCATCGACGCCGATCTCACCGTCGACGAGATGGAGCGGCGGATGATTATCCAAGCCTTGGAAAAAACCGGCGGCAACCGCACCAAGGCGGCGGAAAAGCTAGGCATCAGCCGCCGCACCCTCCACCGCAAGCTCAACGAATATGGAATTGCGTAATGCGTATTGCGTACTGCGTATTGCGTAATCCGTATTGCGTACTGCGTATTGAATCCGAACAACAAGCAACCAACAACCGAAACGCTAGTTTTCGGTCAGGATGTGATCGTCGTATTCGATCTCGAAGCGCAGCTTGTGCTTGGCCTCTTCCTGGGCGAGGCGGAGGAAGAGTTCGCGCAGCTCCCCGTCTAGGCGGGTGGCGAGTTTGGAATAGAGGCGGAAGGCGGCCTTTTCGCGCTTCATGGCGATGACCAGTGCCGACTGGTAGTCCAAGTTGGGATTGGCTTCGATGTCGACAAGGTAGTCGCCCAGCTTGAGATCGACCACCTTGCCCTCGATGGGCTTGAGGGTTCCGCCAGCCTTGACGGCTTCGAGCTTGGTTTTGTGGCCGACTTCTTCTAGGGCATATTCCTCGAACAGATCACGCACCTCGGGCTTGGTGGCCTTTGCGGCCAGCTCCCGGTAAAAATCAACCGCCTGCTGTTCGTTGTCGATGGCGAAATCCAAAATATCCTCTGCCGATTTCCAATCCTTCATCTCTGTCTCCTCTTGGGTTTCAAATTCTTCCTCGGCCTACGGCCAAACTCTTGGGAAAGGCTATGCTTTGCGACGCTCCTTGGCAAGCCCTCTTTCCCGGTGCGTCCAAGGGAATCTCCCCAGGGGTTCAGAACCGATACTCTACGGACAGGTTTCCCCACGACGGAGAGCTTGTTTTTAGGGCACGCACGGGATTGCTACTAAAATAAAACGTAAAGTGGATCCCGAACGCCCCGTGTTCAAGATGCGCGCCGAGCAGGATCTGGGCTACGTAGCGGTCGTAGTCCACGCTGTGGCTGTCCTGAAACAGATTCCCGTCCAGCAGGGCGGTATACGCCATAAGCGAATTCCTTGCCACCGCCGAAAAATAAAAGCGGGTTTCCCCGGGAAGCGGCCCGTCAAGCACGGGATCCATGATGATTCCGCGCCCGATCACATCGGGAAGCGGGGCAAAGCCCTCAGGAAGCCGCCATCCCAGACGAGCCTCCAAGCCAATCTGCGCATGGGTGAACAGGTTTCCCAAGCCAAGGTTTCCGGTATAGGAAAGATCGGCACCCAATCCCTTCCGCTCCCCCCCGGTTCCCGCAATTTTGCGGGCCAGCGCATAGTTGAGGTTCACAATCGGTTCGTTGCCAAGCTGGTTGTCCCAGCCCATGGGGTCCTCGCCGAAACCCAGATCCGAGTGGACAAAGCACTGCACCTGCTCGGCCATCGACGCCGGCCCCAGCATGCCCAGATAGATCTGGAATGCATTGAGTCCATCGTTATCCAGCACCATCCACGAGTTTGCAACCCCAAGCACGCCGGCATACGGGACATCGTCTTGAATCAGATCTGTCCGTGACAGATCCTCGGGGGTCTGGATAATCTGATTAAGCCCAATCCCCTTGCGGACCCGGCGGCCATCCCCCCCGGAAAGCCCCGGAACAAAATCCGCGATCCAGCGCGAGGGTCTGGAAAGGTTCAGCCCATCCCAAGAGTCCACGGCCGAGCTATGCCGTTGCAAACTCCAGCCCGCCGTGAAAAAATCGTCCGAGCCGCCAAAGACATCGTCGTCGAACCCAAGGTGCCAAAGAACGGTTCTGGCCGGAGGTTCTTCCTGCGCCGAGGCCGGCCGAACAGGTGGCGAAAAAAGGAGAAGCAATAAAAGCGACTTCCCGATCCACCCTTCCCTCCCAAAATCAATCATTTGCGTTTCCTGTCCAGAATAAGTGCGGGGATCGCGACCGTCTCCGCCTATGGACACAGAAACACATTGCCGCCGACATTCAAAGACCTCGATTCATCTATTCCGTAGCCTTACGGCTTGGATTACTGGATGTTTGGAAAAGTGGATTGTTGGGGGAAATGGGTGATATCCACTAATTTTTAGGCTGCGGAAGTTGGGCTAGGCGGACATCCACGCGGTAGTAGTTCTGCGGGGCGGTGCGTGCGACGGAGTCGGTGTAGCTGCTTTGCGTATAGGGCAGGTTCGCGCCAAGAACTGTGAAGGACGAGTAGATCAGGTCGTCGCTCCACAACACATCGTAGGTGCGCCCCTCGACCGGGTTCCAGCTCAGGACGAAGGGGGCGTTTCCAATACTTGGAGGCTCGGATTCCAATATCTGGAAGACCGAAGCCGGATTGGTCGGATCGTAGCCCGAGATATATTCCGTCAGGTTGTCCGCCCCATCGCCGTCGGGATCGGCGGAGGCAAGAGCCGCCACCGGGTCGGAAAAATAGGCCGACTCCCACCAGTCGGGCAGGCCGTCGGAATCCGCATCGGCACTGGTTCCGGAAACCAGCAGGGAATACCACTGCTCCCCGCCGCTCAGGCTCCCGTCGTAGTCCACGGTGATGGTGTACACCCCGGCAACCGGAACCTCGACGTAGACCTGCTCGACATTGTCGATGTTGTTTTCGCCAGAAGCCGTCGCATCTGCGGAAGGGTTGGCATAGTCGAGTTTGAAGGGGTAGAGGGTTGCTCCACCGGGCGCGATCACCTTGAGATCAAGATCATTAACCAGCCGGGGCGTACGGTTGTCGTGCAGCGTGGTTGACGCGCCCGGCGGATCCGTCCAGCAGAGCGTCACGCGCACCGGTGTATGGCCGTCATTGAAAAAGCTGTAGCTATCGGCAGGGTTGTTTCCAAAAAGCCTCTCTTCGTGGAGCCGCATAGGATTGTCCGAAAAGTCCGTCAGCAGCTCGGCGGCCGCCCTGGTGTTCATCAGACCCCAGCCGAAGGAATAGTCCGGCCCCGGCCGGCCAAGGTCGTCCGCCGTGTGGATGATCAGCCCCTTGAGGGTGCTCGCCCGCATCGCCTGCCCCGGGAAGAGGTTGTCGTAATAGTCCACCAGCAGCGCCGCCGAACCGCACGCATTAGGGGTCGCCATGCTGGTCCCCGACAATGTTCCGTAGGAGGAGTCGCTACTGTCGCTGCACGAGTACAGCGAAGTGCCGTTGGCGACGATATCCGGCTTGATGCGCCCGTCGTCCGCCGGCCCCCAGCTGCTGAAGGAGGTCATTCCCGCTTGGCCGAGCGAGCGGACACCGTTTGCAACGGCATCCTCGACGGCACCGACGGTCATGATGTTCTTGGCCGTCCCCACGGGGTTGATCGTATCGTAGCCGCCTTTGTACACCCCGTCGCCCGCCGGGTGCAGGGTGGGATTGTAGCTTTCCGACGTATCGTCCCCGGCTCCGTCGTAGACCGGGTTCCCCGACGAAGGGTTGTCGCTGCGGTCGTTCCCCGCCGCCTTGAACGGCAGAAAATAGGGGGCGTTGTAGACAATGTTGTCCCAGTCGTGCGCCTCCGAAACATACTGGCCGAAACCTTTCTCCTCGGCACCCGCCGACCACGAATCCCCGTACCAGATGTAGCCTCCCGATCCGTTGGGTTCCCATCCCGTGATGTATCCATAGGAGTGGTTCGACAGGTAGAGCTTGTTAGCCTGTCCGGGCGCGGAGGCCGCCCGAAAGTTCATTTCAGAAACATCGCCGCTCCAGTCGTAGGAATCGATCTCCACGTTTGGCGCCATTCCCTTCGCCGTGGCCGTCACGCCGGCCGCGCCGATGGTTCCCCCCACGTGGGTGGCATGGTATTCGACTTCGGCACCGTCTTTGTTTTCGGCGCGGGCGCCGAATTCCCGGTGGGTGGTCCGCACCGACCCGCCATCCCAGATCCCGACCGTCACCCCGGAACCGTCCACCCCGTACGGCACCGTATTCCGGACCAGGTCGGCCGCGGTGGAGATGGCGGCGTTTTTGTTTTTGGTGGCGTAGTAGACCGGCCGCCCGTTGCGGATGGCCATCAGTTCGCAAACCTGCCTGCCGTCGACCCAGCGCATGGGCAGTCCACGCGCCTTGGCCCACTTCCGTGCCACCTCTTTTTCACGAACTTCCCACTCGTGGATTGCCCGCACCGCCTCTGCCCGCTTAGAAGGCCGCTGGGCAAAGGTCTCGTGGCGCTGCCCGGCTAGGGCGGAACCTGCCAGAAGCAGCGCCGTCAAACCGACCGTGCGGAAAAGATTGGTCTTTTTCATTTCTAGCCTTCGCGTAGCGAGGCATTGAGCTGCTTGCAGAGGAAGTCGATCAGCTTCTGGTGCGTCTTATTGACCTTCTTGTCGGTGAGGGTCTGCCTGCCGGAGCGGTAGGTAAAGGTATAAGCCAAACTCTTTTTGCCCTTCTCGATTCCCTTGCCCTGGTAGACATCGAACAAGCCAAAACTTTCGAGATCCTTGGGCTTGGCCTTTTCGACCAGCTTGACGATCTCCTCGTGCTTCACCGACTCGTCGAGCACCAGCGCGATATCGCGACCCATGGCCGGGAACTGCGCGAGCTCCTCGACCTTGGAAATCTTGAAGCTGTTCTTGAG
>WFRA01000325.1 GCA_015486775.1 Kiritimatiellales bacterium
GGTGAGCGCCGCGCTGTATGGCTCGGCCAAAGGCGTTATCCGGGTAAGTCCGTCGGTGGTAAAAAAAATCAGGGATCTGGCGAAACAGGAAGGCTATACCCCCAATCATGCAGCCAGACAGCTTGCCTCCCAGAAAAGCAAGATGTGGGGGGTTCTATGCAGCCCCACCCCGAATGAACTGAATGCCTTCCGGCTTTCGCTGCTGCATGAAGAAGCCAAGGCAAAAGGGTACCAATTAATCATTGAGTACATTGACGGAGGCCGCTCCTCGCTTAAATCCAGCCTGGAAATTTTTCAAGGGCTGGGAATCGAGGGCGTTGTCTGCCTGCACCATTTCTTTCCCGAACACCATTCGCTCGTACCCACCTTGGTCTCCGAGAAGTTTGACCGAGTCGTATTTATTGACAAGCCAATGATTGGAAATGCCCACTTTAGCGGGTTGGACTATGTAGAAGCGGGTCGGTTGGTCTATCGCACCCTGCGTCAAAACGGAAAACGGCCCGGTCTGATCCTGCAAACCCGATCCTGGTATGCCGGCCCCTTTCTCATCCAGGGATTCACCGAGGAATGGAGTCTCGCAGGCTCCTCTTTCACCGAAGCCCCCATCTGGATTGCGGATGAAAACGTCCACGGGTTCTCCGGATCCTTCAAGATCGGGGATGCCCGCCACGCAGTTGAGTGGGCCATCTCCGAGGGGATCGACGGGCTGGCCGTTTCCACCGACGAAGGTGCTGCATTTATCTGCAACGCCCTTCGCGAGCAAGGACTGCAAGTCCCCCAGGACATTGCCGTTATCGGGCAGGGGAACTCCCACTTCTGCGAACTGGTCTACCCCGCGCTGTCCAGCATTGATTTTCAGCAAAAGAAGATCATTCGCGCCGCCGTGGAGACCCTGCATCAACTCTGCGAAAACAAACCTGCGGAAATCTCCAAACTGACCCAACCGCGCCTCCAGCCGAGAGACTCGTCCCCTTCGCAATAGAACCGCCTACCCCTTCGTTTTTCATTCCCTCTCCAGCTTTCGAGCCGCTCCGCGAAATCGGCAATAGCTGTCGGTAGCGTTGCCGCCCCGGCAGAATCTCCACCTATTCAAAAAGACCGTAAAGCCCCGGGTCGGAAAAGTCCGCAACAATCAGGTGGGTGCCAAGGGCTCGGTGCAACTGGCGGTGGCGCGTGGCGAACTCCCCGAGGCGGCTGATGCAGACCGATCCCATCTTGTGCCCCGCATCGATTTCGCTCCGACCGTCCCCCACAACCAAAATTGAAGAAGGAACCACCGCCAAGCGGTCGCACAGGGAATGCATGACCTCCACCTTCGGCTCCTTGCGCTCCCAGGTCGAACCGTAGATATTCTCCACCAGTTTTCCGGTGCCGACCTCCAGACCGAGGGCGACAACCTCGTCGTAGATCCCTCCTCGCGCCTGTCCATGCCCGTCCTTCTCGACCACCGCCCCCGTAATAAAATAGTTCACGACACCCTTTTGCTGCAGGAAGGAAAGGAAACGCACGCTTCCCGGAACCAGAAACCGGTCGGGGTCGGAACGCGCCATCTCGATATTCCGATTCCGGCTTGTTTCGTATAGAACCTGTTCATACAGGCGGAAAAGAGAGGGAGCCTCCCGTTCAATAAACTCCGTAAACCTCGGCGATTCCCCTAGGTCAAAGCGCTCCTCCCCCTGCCATATCTTCTGGATAATTTCGGAATTTATTCGATGAGCCTCCGGCGTATCCGAGAATTCCTTGGGGACAATGGTTCCGACCTCCACGCCGCGCCGGATTGCCCACTCCATTTGCGTCAATGCGGACAGCCCGGCGGACTCCACGCAAAAGGAGTCGGTCTCTTCCGTCCGAAGCAGATCCAGATTCTCCGAAATTTGCGCCAAGGCACGGTCGAACGGCGTCCCCAGCCCATTCTTGATCACGAAGGAGAGAACCGCGCTCATGACCGGCTCCCATTCCCGGATCAACGAATGCGTCCCGTCAATGTCATGGAAAGCAACAACCACCTCCCTTTCAGGAAACGGTGTCACCAATTCCAGGTTGGATTCCTCCTCCGTCGATAGACAACTTATTTTCGCCATTGCAATCCCCTTGTTCCCAACCCGGCAAAGCCGGAACCAAAATTTAACCGAAGTTCGCGAAAATTCGTTTGGAATTTTGGTTTTGTCTCGGATTTAAAACTTGGTGCCTCGAATTTCCGCAATCGGCAAGCAAGATTGCGGGGTGCTAGTCCTTGAAAAAATGCGCCTCGAGCATGGCGCACAACGCATGGTAGACGGGCAGGTGCAGTTCCTGCACCTTGTAGGTTTCCGTTTCCGGCACCCGGATGCAGACCTTGCACAGGGATGCCATCCCGCCCCCGTCCCGCCCCGTCAGCCCGAGCGTATCTAGGCCTTTTGCCCGGGCCACCTGCAATGCCCGCAAAACATTCTCGGAGCGACCCGAGGTGCTGATCCCCCACAGGACATCCCCCGGTCGTCCATAGCCATAAATCTGCTGGGCATACACCAGCCCCGGGTCAACATCGTTGGCAAACGCCGAGGCGAGGCTCCCCGACCCCGTCAAAGAAAATGCCCTCAACGATTCCTGGAGTTTCCCCGAAAGGGCGGGATCGCCTAGGCACCGTTCCATGTCGTCGGACAAAGGACGCTGAACCAGAAACGACTTCATCAGCTCCCCGACAATATGTTCCGCATCGGATGCGCTGCCGCCATTCCCGCAAAGATACACGCAACCGTCCTTCCCATAGCACCGGCAGAGCATTTCGAATGCCGCCTGGATCTGCCCAACGCAACTTCCAAGCGTTGGATACCGCCCGATCAAATTTTCCAGTATCGTTTCCATAAGCCTAAAAAATGCAATTGGAACCACGAATCCACACGAATGAACACGAAATGGGGTTCCCTTTATTCCGAAATCCTCAGGCACCTCAATCCCTGATGAGGATTTAACCCAAATGGTTGAAGCAAAACCGGCAATATTATTAGTGTAAATTCGTGTGGATTGGTGGTTCGCTCCTCCGGGTTTTTAAAGTTTACAGGGTACTACCGGTATTCCTGGATACACAAATCGACAAGATCCCGGACACTGCCGGAGGCCAGCCCCACGCAAGTGTCCGCCGTCCCGTGGTAGACGCGTATTTCGTCCTTTTCCCAATCGGCCACGGCACCCGGCGGAAAAACGGAATTTGGAACCACGCCGTTGAACTCATACGGCTCGTAGGGCATCAAAATCGCGCTTTGGGTGAGCCCTATTATTTTTTCGGGATCTTCCAGATCCAGAAGCATGGCGCCAATCGAATAGCGGTGCCCGGTGCAGCTGCGGGTCACTCCATGGATAATCACCAGCCAACCCCGGGGCGTTTTCAAAGGCGGCGTGGGGCCGATTTTGGTTGTGTTCCAATGGCTGAACCCCGGTTTCAGAAGCGGCCGGAACCGCCCCCAATGGATCAGGTCGGGAGAGCTGCTCAGCCAAATGTGTCCAAAATCGTGAAAATCGTTCGGGGCGACACGATAGGGACGATCCAATCGATAGTACTGCCCATTGATTTTTTCGGGAAACAGGCACGGAACCCGGTTGTCCGGCAGGGAAATGATGTCTATGTTCTCGAACTCCACAAAATCCTCGGTCTTGGCCAAAATCCCCAAAGTCCCCCACTCTCCGCACCCCGGGTGGACAATGTAGTAGGTTCCCTCGATACATGTGACACGGAAGTCGATGCATTGTTCGCGAACCTTGCCGATAGCCCCTTCGTCGCTTCTCAGAAACAGAGGTTCGGGATTGATGTCGAAATGCACACCATCGCGGCTCATGGCAACGTGGGCGGTAATGTCCTGACCAAATTCACTGTGATGCCCCGCATTGTGGGCAACGGGAAGGATCAGAACGGTCTGGTCGCCGAACATCGTTTGGCCAGGATTAAAAACCGCGTAGGCACCGGGGATATCGGCCGGTGTGATAATCGGGTTGTCGGCATGTCGTTTTAATATGCATTCCGAGTAGTGTTTCTTGCTTTCCATCTTCTTTCCTTTCATTTTCAGTGGTTGGCCTGCGCCACATACATCTTGGACAGGTTCCAGAAGCCTCGGTTTATTCCGCAATAATCCGGAAAAATTTATCGCGTCCATTGGCCTGCACATAAAACAGGGTATTCACCCTTTGCCTTTCCTCTCGCATTCTTAACCCTCCCCTATCCATCTTCCCAAGCCGCTCGCTACGAAACATAATTCCCGCAGAGAATTGTGTCGATGGCACCATTTCCCTGCAGGAAATCATCTACGTTCCGTGCCAATCTCACAGTATCCACTTTGGCTAAAAGAAGGGGAGCCAAAGTAGAAACGGAAAAATGGCAACTCTACAAGTTCCCGATTATCTTATTGCCCGTGCGAAACACGGCGGCGATGGAGGGATGAAGCACGCCATCCGGGGACACCACAACGACGTGATCGTTACACGTAGGCCAAGCAACCCAAGACCGTCCAGCGGGATGGCACGCTAACATTAACTACATCGAAAGTTTGCGCCGGATCACCATCAGGGCAAGCCCAGAAATCCCAACAAGCCCCAGGGTGGCCGGTTCGGGAATGGTTAAATTTAGGATCGGTCCATTCGCCGACTCCGACGAATAAAACTCGGGGTATGAACTCGATATGCCGGTACCCGAGAGTACCAGTGTGAGCTTTCCGTCCGAATCGGCATTAAGTAGCGCAATCGAGGAAGAGAGGTCGAAAGTGTGCGTGGCATCGACCGCCTCGCTGACACTCTCGTTGTCAACCAACAACGCGGTATCCGCAAGATTATAGGAATCCGCGCTATAATTCTGGCTAACATCCGCGTTGACACTGCCTGGAGCGTTATCGAACTTGATCGTCGACTCGCTCCAGGCATCGATCGTCTCATTCGTTAACAAGACCACATCAAGACTCCGGTTTACACTCTTGGAAACAACCAGATCTAGGGATGCGTCCGTGATATTCCCAGCTGTTCCGGCAGGGAGGTCGAACTGGATATAGAACTTCCACCGGTTTCCACTAGCGTTCACCACGACGCCCTTGTCGTCAACGCGACCGCCGTAGCCATATTTTACAGAGGCATCCTGCGCGGCCGCCAAATTGAGGACATCTGCCTGAACAGCGAATACTCCTCCAAACATCCCCGCCAGCATAATTCCCGCTGGAAGCATACTTCCCATACCCTTCACCAGTCTTCTTTTATCCGCCTTTGCGGCTACTGTTGTTTTTCCTTGCTTCTTCATTCTGTCCTCCTTTGGACTTTTCGGCTCATCCCCATGATAAGCCGCGTTATCATTCTATAGCTAAATCCCATTTCCAATACAATGCTTTTTACATGGAACAAGCTTATTCCCCGCTCGCCTGAACACGCAGAAACCCGGAAGGTAAATCGTCGATCCCGATGCGGTTTGTGACGAATTCATAACTACTGTCCAGATCGACCGTTCCAATCTCTGGAGGATCGATGGGCAACCAGCCCCCCGCGACTAGGTTTGTGCTTTGCTCGATCCCATAGGTCAATCCGCTTGCGGGATCTTTCCGCCGCAAATAGACCAGATCGACCCAGTTCGATCCCGCGCCGGAATCCAACTTTCCTTCCAGCGGATAACCGGTTAGGGCGGCGTTGGTTGGATCGCCGCCGAATGCAAACTCATGCAGGTTGCCGGCCAGATCCATGTCCGGATCGGCTCCCATTCCGGCATCTGTTCCCTCCAAACCATATCCAAGCGCCCAGAGAACGGCAGGGGAATAGCTCAAGACCAATCTCGGCTGGCTAAAACCGGTTGCTTCCGATGAAGCCCAGATGTCGTTGGCCGAGGAATCGTTGGATCGGACCATCATCAGGGTAACGACCCCATCCTGGTCGGCCTGGATAAAATCGACCAGCGCCTGGGAGGCAACGCTCCGGGGCTCCCCCGCCGAGCCACCCCCTGTAATTGTACCCAAGAGTCCTGTTGCGTCCGTCGTGAACCCATTCCCGCTACCGGTGTCGTTTGCCGGAGCATTGTTCCAGGTGATCGCAGTCCAGTCGTTCCCCGGCGCATCGTCCTTCAACCCGTAGACTTCGTATGTCCAGGCCCAGGCGGGGTTGTAGATGCCGGACGGAGTGATTTCCAGGGAAACCCCATCGGCCGATGTCCCGTTCGCGGGCAGTGCATATTTCATGTAGATCTTCCGGTTCCGATCCGGAAACTGGGTCGAGTTCTGTGCAATCAAATTTGTGCTGGAACCAAAATCCGTCGAGGGATTCCCCTGCCAGACATAGGTATCGCGCACCGACGGGACGGAAATCAGCGAAGGCAGCGCCGGAAGTTCCGAAGCCAGCCGAAGCAGGACGCCCTTCCCGCCGCCAAGGGTCAGATGGAAGGTTCCCTGATCGGGCTCGAGATATACATCGTCGCCCGTCGAAGGATCCACATAGGAAACATATGGATAGTTGGTGTTCACCACAAAGGAGCAGGTGGCCGCCAAATCCGCCGATGCCGTATCCATGGCATGGCGCTTGTTCTGGATCAGGAGATACACGGAGGAGTCGGAGGCATCGTCCTGGTTTTCCAATTCGCCGAGCAGAAAGTTGTCGCCGGAAAAGGTTTCGATCGCCCCGACATCCCCATCTTCGTAGACCTCCACGTTCCACCCCGCACCGAGGTTTTCCGCGCCATCGATCCCGTTGGCCGGATTGTCATGGCTATGGAAAACCCCGACCGAACGAAGATGCTTGAAGATTGGCCAGAGGTTATTCAGCTCGGCATTGGCGGCCTGCACCTTGTAATACAATGCATTCGGGGTGTCGACCGCGTCGAGGAGACTCCCCCCTCCGGCATCAATATCGTAGCGGTAGTACCAAACCCCATGGCAACCATAGCCAAGAATGCTGTAGACCTGCCAGTAGAGATCGGATTCGCTGGCCTGGCGGAAATGCGTACTTCCCGAATCGTGCCGGGTTGTCAAGACCCATCCCATCGTACCGATGTCATAGGCCAGTCCCGCCGTACGGTTTTCCTCAAGATTCCCGTAGAAAAAAGGGCGCGTCGAACCGTCGGTCAACAGGGTGTACATGGTTCTTATGAGATAGGCGGGAGAGTCGTATTTAAACAGCTCGCCGAGCGGCAAGCCGTGGTTGACCATGGGAATGGCGTTTCGTGCATCGGTGGCGTATATCTCGGCAGAACGCGCACCGCACTCGATCGCTTCGGACACATCCGGCTCGTCATCGAGGAAATAGCCCACCACATGGGTGTCTCCGGGCGATGGATAACCCATATAGTGAGCCAGCTTGGATGGATCCTGATGGAGTTGTTCCCAATGTCCAAACACAATTTCCAGCCCGGCATCCAGCGCATTTTGATATTGCGCCTCCCGAACCCGGATCATCGAAAAATTGGCATCGGCATAGAGTTGATAGGCAGAGGCATTCGCGGGGTAGGTGTCGGTATCGATAAAGTCCCATCCAGTGGTTGGAAACTTTTCCCGGGCCAGCCGCCAGTTGTTCCATCGTGCAGAGGCCAACTCATTCGTGGAGGTCTTGAAGGAAACATTGCATTCGGGGGCATTCGTGTCGGTGCAGTAGGTCAACACGAGCGCGGGTGCCGCATAGGAGGTATTTTCCTTGCTGGCGAAAACGTTCTGGTAGTTGGCAGTAAAACCCGTGGTCAGCAACAGGTTCACCACGCCATCCGTATCGGTTCTTAGGAACTCCGCCAACGAGTCGGTCTCCCAGGGCAGACTCTCAAGAACAACCTCTTCACCAACATAGCCGCCCGCAGTGCTGCCCCCCGGCAGTGTTTTCGACACCAAATGCGCAGCATTGCCCGAATCCCAAAAATTATTGGCCGTGTTGTTGCCGGGCGCATTGTTCCAAGTCAATCCGGGTTCGCTCCAGTTCTGGTTGGCAACCGTGTCGGCCAGACCGTAGAGATCGACATTGTAGTTCCACGGAGCCACTTCGGTACGCACCAGCTTCAGCTGTGCGTCGATAATCGTTCCCTGACCCGTCGGAAGTTGGAAACGCAGGTAGCATTTTTGTTTCGGATCGTATTCCCCGTAGGTTGGGCTTTGAACGACAAGCGAGTCGTCCGATCCATAGTTGCTGTTTGCCGAATCATACTTGATCGTTGCGTCGGCAACCGGCGATAGGGCGACGACATTCGTCGTGGCACGAGCCGTCAGGCAAACGCATAGCCCTGACAGGACAAGACCTGCACAAAAATTCCTGCTATCCAATTTCATTCATGATTCCTTTAAGCCGTCCGGCATATGTCTTCGTGCGCGAAACCCGATCGGCACGGGGCTCTCTTCTTGCACAGGTGTCGGAGTCCCCAACAATCGGAAAATTGACATCACAGCCGTCAGTTGGACTTGATGAGCAACTTCAGAAACTGCCGGTCTTCAACATCGGTCTGTACCCGGTTGGTGACGGTGTCGAATTCGGAATCCAGGGTGCCGGAACCCAAAACGTCAACCGCATTGGTCTTCCAAGAACCTATGGCCAAATCCGTGTTCTGCTCAACCGAGTAGGACAATCCAAGGGCATCGGCGTTGTTGCGTTTGGCATAGACATATTCGAACCAGTTGGTTCCCCCTATATCGATTGTTCCAGAGACTGGAACATGTCCAACGTCGAGCGGATTGGCTGGATCGCCGCCAAGTCCCCACTCGGAGAGGTTGTCTAGGCTGTCGCCATCCGGGTTGTCGGTTTTGTTCGTAGCGCTACCCACTGCCGGATATTGCCCTATCCAGCCCAGATATGGATCCACCTTGACATAGTAGATGGACAACGTCGGCGGACCATACGTTTCGTTCGATTGCGATGCAAACCCCTCCGAGCTGCTGGATAGGCCTGACCGCCCGATCATCAGGGTCACATAGCCATTGGAATCGCCATTCAGGAAATCGACCAGATCCGCTCCGCTGATCGACCAGCTATCTCCGGCAACCCCGCCATCCGCGGCCTTGGCCACCTGAAAGGTTCCCAAAAGGGTTGCATTCGTGAACTGGTAGGCGCTGGTTGTAATATTGGCGGGCGCATTGTTCCAGGTGGTTCCAACCCCGTTGCCATTGGCGGAAGACCAATCCGCCTCGTTGGGTATCCCATCATCCATGCCGCTAACTTCGTAGGTCCAGGCCCATGGGCCAACATTGTTGCGTATGATCGTAAACGTTGCGCTTGCCGCCTCTCCAAAATCGGGAGGAAGCTTATAGCGGATATAGGCCTTGGCGGCTCGGTTAACACTTGGGTCGCCATTGTTCTGAACCCACAGCACGGTTCTGTCATAGCCGTTGGTCGCCAGATCCGCAGAACGGATGTCAATGTCCGCATCCGGCTCCAGCACGGCGAAACCGATCGTGGGATCCGGGGTATATTCAAGGTTCAACACCGGTTCCTTCCCTGCCACCTCGGAAAAATAGAAGCTGGGCTGGGCGGTTGATGTCTGCGCGCCCGACACCACAAACGTAAGCTTGTTGTCCGTATCGGTGTTGAGCAACGCGACCGAAGAGGAGAGATCAAAATGGTGCGTGACGTCGACCGCTTCACCGACGGTCTCGTTATCGAGCAACAGCGCGGTGTCTGCAAGGTCATACGACGTGGCGCTGTAGTTCTGGTCGACATTCGCATCGACACTTCCCGGCGCGGTGGCAAAGGTTATTGTCGCCTCGTCCCACGCATCGATGGTCTCGTTTGTCAACAGAACCACATCGAGTTGCCGACTAACGCTATCGCGAACGACCAGATCCAGCGAGGCATTCGTGATGCCGCCGGCCGTTCCGCCGGGGAGGTCGAACTGGATATAGAACTTCCAACGGTTCCCATCGTTGTTGCCAACGACCCCCTTGTCATCGATGCGCCCGCCGTAGCCCCATTTCACGGAGGCATCCTGTGCGGGGTTCAGAGCGAGAACTTCCGCTTTTGCCGCGGCAGCCCATCCCAGCATCCCCGCCAGAACAATTCTGGCAGGAAGCATGTTCTGCATGTATTTCTTCTCCCCTTTCCCCCGTGTTCTAGTCGTCCGTTTTTTCATGTGTCCTCCTTTGGAGCTCCAGCGAACTCCTTGTTTTGATAATGCGCATTATCTATATACCGACAAATTCCGAGCCGCAACCTTTTTTTTAAAAAATTATTTCCCGTTCCCATTCCATGCCTTGCTATGGTTTCCATCCCTCGTAATCCTTGTTTTGGAGGATGTCCTGAAGTTGCTCTATCATGTTGGCTATGTCCCGGCGGCGGGAAATTATATCTTTCAGGTTTCTCGTCCGGTCGAGTGCTGTTTTCGATATGTATTCGGGGACTTCCGACAACTCCTTGGCACGGCTGATCAAGGATGCGGCACCCGCAGCTTGGTATTCGGGCAATTTCGCCACCTGGGCAACGAGTCTTTCAAGGAGAGCCATATATTCATAATCCTCGATTCCGTCGCGCACAATTTCGAGCCGGATCGAGGGCAATGGCTGCAAATCCTTGCCCGGGTAGACCAGCAGTCCATCCCCGTTGACATGAACCCACACATCGGTGAATGCCTTGGTTTTCCTGTAGTCCCACACGGCCTCCGGGAAGCATGGTTTTCCCGTGTACGGCTTGGCTTCGATGCCGTCGTGCCAAAGGGTTGACCAGTACAAAAACCCAGTGGCGCCGATTTGTCTTGCCTGCCAGAACAAAACCCGGTGGTCCAGACCCGGTTCGTCGACAAGCAGGTTCGGGTAGGGCGGAACCGGAGAGCAGCACACATACATCCACAGCGTATCGCCTTCGGCGAGCCGCTCCTTGAAAAAAGGTTTCCATGCGATTAGGGTCTTGGGGCACCAAATATCCACCAACCCGACCAATTCCTGTTTGTCGCAGTTGCCGGTTTGCATGATTTTCGCACTGGGCACATCCTGCTTGATCTGGGAGTAGGTCTTGGAGAGAAGATCGTGCACCTGGCCACCTACGGCCTCGTCGACACCGTATATGTAAACCGAATCGTTGAACCCTTGCCTTTCCCACTCGTCGAAGTATTTCTTTACCGGAGCAGCCAAGTTAGCCGGTGTGCACCAACTTGCCTTTTCCTCCAGCCCCTTCTCCACCGTCGGCCCGGAAGGCAAACGATAAAGCCCGTAGGAATAGGGAGCAAAGTATTCATTCGACAGCGTTTTTAGATCCGGGTTCAAGGCAGACATGTCAACGCTCGCCAACTCCTTGGAAGCACCCGTCCCGTCATATGCCCTCTCGACATACTCATAACCAATGTTTTTGACGGTGAGCCTGTATTCGGCAAGAAATCTGCACCATCTCATAAAATCCTCGCGGCTGAGCGTATCGCGCTTCCCGTAGTACCACTCCTCTATCGTCCATCGATACAGCCCGAAAGGCGTTGCCAAAGTGCCGGGACGGGGAATTGCAAAATCCCGAACCCTCACCTGAAGGGCAATGGTTTTTGTCTGGCCGTTTGCCGTTAGCCCAATGCTCCCTTCGTACACACCGGCAGGGGTATCGGGAGAGGTTACCACGCTGAACCAGAGCGGCTGCACCTTGTCGGCGGCGACATTCACGGTTCCGGGGGGCATGAGGGGATCGGGCCACAGGCCTACATATTCGGTTGGATAGGACGGGTTCCCTGTCCGGACATACCCGACGATATGCCACTTGACATCGAGTTTTTTCCCGTTCAGTTCAGGGGCATCAAGCTTCACCTCCAGTCCGTTGATATCCCCGCCCTGCGGGACAACCACCAACTGGAACGATTCGCTCTCATCCTTGGCGGCATCAAGGTAAACGCTGTCCCTATAGGAAATTTCCCCGATGGCACTCCGATCATTCCGTAGTTTTTGCACGGAATCGGCGTAGCCAACCTTGAAACTCTGTGCGTTCAACATTGGGCAGGACAGCATAACAAACAACAAGGCGACCCCTCTACCATTTTTCATGCGACACTCCATTCCTTTTTCATTCATCCGCGTATTCATATATTGAATCGTGCACCCTTCCAACCATCTGAGCATCCGCCCACCGATTTATTCGAGTGGCTCTAATCGTGCCAAACACTTGGAGGAATGTCGAAGTCGCCGCGCAGGGCGTAGAGTTCCCCGGTGTACACGCTGACTTCCAGGTATCGGAACTTTTCCGGATCGGCACAGCGCGAGAGCAGTCCGCCGCTCCACTGTGGCTGCCAGAAAAGCTCGTCGCCCCTGAAGGGTGCGCAGTCGCCAAAATCAAACCCGCCGATCGGTTTTTTGGATTCGTCCAGCACCCGCACGCGGACCTCCCCCCACGGGCAGCGCACGTTGATGCGCAGGTCGTCGCCGGTGATCCGCAGCGGACGGGTCAGGATGCTTCCCCCGCCGCTGGTGGTGGCCAGATAGACAAAGCCGTCGAGACGCAGGGTGTGTAGCATCAGCGCGGCATCGTCCAGGTTCTGGTTTTGGAAGTGCTCCGCCTTGGAACCACCGGAATAAAAGCGGATGGCATTGTTTTCATCCACCATCATGGATCCCGCATAGATGCACCCGCCGCCATGCTCCCCGAGTTCGTTGCGTTCGATAAAGGGCGCATAGGTCGCCCTGTTGAATGTCTTGCCCTCGTAGCTGTAGGCCAGCGAGCAATCGATCGCCCCATCGGGAAATTCGGCTGCCGTGGGATCGTTGTAGATCGTCCAGAGCAGCCCGATGTAGAGATCTTCATAGCGGTAGACCGGCATGCCGTAGAAGCCGGCCAGCGGCGGATCGTGCGGGGTCGGATGCATCACCAGATAGGGTTCGGAAAAAGTCTCCCAATCCTTGGTCTCCCAGAAAAACACGCGGCGATCGCCGCAATATTTCCGGGTATTCAACACATAGGTCTCGTCTTCGGGGCGGTAGAAGACCTGCGTGGGGGTGTCGGTGGCGCCGAAATCCCTGTATTCCTTTTCCATGCGCCATGATTTCCCGTCCGGCGAGCAAAGCAATGCCCGCCACCCCCGCACTCCGACCTCCTCGACCATATTGACAAAATATTTAAACCGGCGGGCGGGGTTTTTGTCGTAGGGGTCGTAGAAGACCGGCATCCCCTCGACGGCGGGATGCGGTGCCGCATAGACCTGGTTCTTGGCGCGCCGCGGACCGTCCAGCGGAACATCCGAAAAATCGGGGCGCTCCCAATGGATGCCGTCTGCCGATTCGGCATAGCACAGCACCTGCGACTTCGGCACGCATTTTCCCAGCGGCTTCCCCTCCGTGGCATTTGAAAACCCGGATGGAACGGGGCCGGCGCCCCCGTAGAGCGCCACATACTTCCCGTCCGGCAAACGCGTCACGGTCGGGAAATTCCAAGTTCCCTCCGTCAGCGGATCGACCAACGTGGCTTCCGGAACGTAGCGTGGCCGGCCAATCTTCCGCTCAAGGTTTGTGCGGGCCAAAAGTTTCCAATCATCGAAAAAGTGTAGATAGCTCATGGTGTCGTATTTCCTGTTAAACGTAGTTCGGCAAAATGTTCGGTGGCATGGAAATCGGTTTTTTCCAACGGCGGGAAACTGGACAGTTCCCGATGATCGATCTGCACAACTCCGGTATAGTCCTGGCGGGCCACCAAAACGCGCCACCCCCCGTCGCGGGGCGAAGCATCGCCCAGGCGCATCAGGTCGGCAAAAGGAACCAGCACACTTGCCTGCCACCCCCGGAACCCCTTTGTCCTGATGGAACACACCTTCGTCTCCAGATGTATGCGCCGCCAGGATCCTTTGTCCCCCTTCCCGCTGACCGTTCGGTTCCAGAAGATACTGCTTTGATACCCCCGGGGCGTAACGAAAAGCTCCCAGTAATACGGTTTCCCGGGCGGTTGCAGAAAAATTTCAAGCAGATCCCCCAGCTCGTTGTGCTGCAACTGATCCGCATCGCCTTTAGCCAGTATATCGCTGTCCTGGAAATTCGCTTCAACCATCAATCCCCGCCTGTTCCAAAAAAACCGTACCGAC
>WFRA01000326.1 GCA_015486775.1 Kiritimatiellales bacterium
GGATATGCGCGCGAAGAGGTCTTTATCGCCAACGTGGTGAAGTGCCGCCCGCCGAACAACCGCACGCCGCTGCCGGAGGAGATGGCGGCCTGCCTGCCCTACCTGCGGCAGCAGATCGGGCTGCTCAAGCCCCGGGTCATCGTCGGTCTGGGCGCAACGGCCATCAAGGGGCTGCTCGGCAAAACCGCCGGGATCACCCGGCTGCGCGGGACGTGGCAGGAATACGAAGGCGTCAGGCTGATGCCCACCTTCCACCCTTCCTACCTCCTGCGCGATCCGTCCAAGAAAAAGCTGGTCTGGCAGGATCTGCAATTGGTGCTCAAGGAGCTGGGCCGCGAACCGCCGCCCAGGAAAAAACAGGGTTGAATAAATGAACATGGACAGCAATTCGGGGTCTTTAACTGATTTTGACCGGAAAGGGGAAACCGCCGGAGCGGCGGAATAGCGCAGTTATGGCGGATTCTATAAATCCAGAAGAGGAAGTGGTGGCCGAAGAGCAGAGCGGCCCGCCCGACGACGAACTTGTCTTCAAGTCGCAGCGCGGCGACGTGCGTGCATTCGACGAGCTGGTGGAGCGCTACCACGGCCGGATCTATGGCCTCACATACAACATGACGAGCAACCGCGAGGATGCCGAAGACCTCACCCAGGAAGTTTTTGTGAAGGCCTTCGAGGCCCTGCCGCGCTTCAAGGGCAAATCGTCGTTCTACACCTGGCTCTACCGCATCGCTGTCAACAAGACCATCAACTACCGCAAAAAGCGCAACCGCAACCGCGCCCTGAGCCTCGACCAGTTCGACCAGGACATCAAGACGGACGACACCTACCACGACCTGACCTCCAAGGGGTCGCCCCTGCGGAACATCAATTTGACGGAACTCCAGGAAAGATTGAACGGTGCCCTGCAAAAGCTGTCGGATAAGCACAGAACCGTTGTGGTCATGCACGATATGCAGGGCGTCCCGCACGAAGAGATCGCCAAAGTGGTCGGCGCCTCGGTGGGAACGGTTCGTTCGAGGCTCTTCTATGCAAGAAGGCAGATGCAGACCGAACTGTCGGAGTTCATGAAATGATGAAAAACGGAAAAACAGAAGAATCCGCCGGATCGTTGGCGGACGTGCGGCTGCAGCAATTGTTGCACCTGAAACGCTACGAAACCCCCGACTCCTCCCGCATGGTTCGTAGCAGGCAAAACATTATGCGCCAGGTGCGCGAAGCCAGTTCGCGGAAACGCTGGAGCCTGGGCGAGCTGCTCGAAGTCAACATTCCCTGGTTCTTTGCCGAGCCGCGCTACGGCGTTGCGGTGCTCTTTATCATCTTTGCCGGCTTGCAGTTCCTCGGAACCCCCAAAAAACAGACCCACACCGGAATCTACACCGCCCCCGCCGCGAAAATGGCCGCCTACGAATCGGCACCGGCAAGCGCAACCAACCAGTTTGCCTATCCCAAGCTCCCCTCCAACGTCGCGCTCTTTCCCAACCAGCGCGGCGACGCCAACGTAAAATTCGTCGGCCGCATCGAAGAGCGGTAGGGTAGGGGTCGGGAAGTCAGAAAGTCTGAAAGTCCAAAGCCTGAGTTCCCAAGGTCGGAAAGTCTCCCCACGCAATACGAATTACGCAGTACGAAATACGCAATACGGATTACGCACTACGCTTCTCGTATTTCCAGTTTCCAGTTTCACATTTCCGGTTTCAACTTCCGCTTTCGTCATTGATTTGTTTCGCGACAGTGGCATACTCCTGTGTTTTAACTGCAAACAGGAGATGCAACCATGGCCAAGATTACCGACCTCAAGCTCGAAAACATTGACAATCTCTTCCCCGAAACCTTCTCGAAAGAGCAGGTCGCCGAAGGGAAAACCCTCTTCCTCAAGGAAGTCGCCGACACCATGCACCACTTCTACGGCGGCAAGATGCAGACCATCCCCATGGCCGGGCTCTACGGCTTCAATTGGTTCAACGTCTGGTACACCCCCGGTGTCTCCAAGGTCTCCACCACCATCCGCGACAACCCCGACGCCTCCTTCGAGCTCTCCAACCGCGGCAACCTCGTCGCCGTCGTCTCCGACTCCACCCGCGTGCTCGGCGATGGCGACTGCGGCCCCTCCGGCGGCCTCGGCGTCATGGAAGGCAAAGCCTTTCTCATGAAATACCTCGGCGGCGTCGATGGCATCGCCCTCTGCATCGACTCCTACAACGACCAGGGCGAGCACGATCCCAAGAAAATTATCGAATTCGTCAAAATGCTCGCCCCCTCCGTCGGTGCCGTAAACCTCGAAGACATTTCGCAGCCCAACTGCTTCGAAGTCCTCGACAGCCTCCGCGAAGCGTGCGACATCCCCGTCTGGCACGACGACGCCCAAGGCACCGCCTGCGTCACCCTCGCCGGACTCATCAACGCCGTCAAAGTGGCCGGCAAGCAGATGGGCGACATCAAGATCGCCATGCTCGGTGCCGGTGCCTCCAACACCACCATCGCCAGCCTCATCATCCAAGCCGGCGGCGACCCCGCAAAAATCGTCATGTGCGACTCCAAGGGCGGGCTTCACACCGGCCGCGCCGACATCGAGGCCGACAAAGCCTTCTACAAAAAATGGGA
>WFRA01000327.1 GCA_015486775.1 Kiritimatiellales bacterium
CTTTTCGAGCTGCCGCTGGCGCGCTTCGTAGCTGCGGGTCGAGGTGAACGGAACCACCTTCTTCGGAAGGGCGGAACCCTTCGTCGGCAAAATAATGTCCTGCAGCTCGGAATACTTGCGCAGCACTTTGGCGATCACCGATTTGCGGTCAAGGATGTCCCACCCCTGCCCCTCGTTGATGCGGCGGAGGAAGTCGCGGCGCTGCTGGCCGGTCATGGCGTCCATCACATCGTGGAGCCACTCTTCCTGCTGGAAGCGTTCGCGGAGCTGGTTCTGCGCGCGGAGCATGGCACCGGCGCAGTTGGTTTCGAGCACCTCCTGGATACGGAAGGCGAGGTCGCCCTTAGAAATGAGATTCCATTTATTGATCAGCTCGGTGGAGCGCTGGCACCAGAGCAACATCGGCGCGCTGGCGGTACGGCGGGCTACCGCCGAGGCCATAATGGCGCGGACATCGTCCTCGGCACCGTTCTTGATCAGAGCAGACATGATTTCGTTGAGCACCGGATGGCTGACCACCGGGATCACCTCGCTCAGCTTGGCGATCACGGCCTCCTTGTCGTTTTCGATCAGGATCACCAGCAGGGTCTGGAGCTGGCGGGAAGGTAGGCGGTCGAGCGTAGTGACGAGGTCGCCTTCGATCAGGTCGTGGATCAGCTTTTCCGTCTCCAGCCCGGCGAGTTCGATATCGAAGATGCGGGCATAGATGAACCCTTCCGCCTTCCACTCGGGCCGCGCAGAGGGTGCCCCCTTGATAATGAAAGAGAGACGGTTGGCCAGTGCCTCGCGGGCGGCCTCGGAGGAATAGTCGATCTTCTTCTCAATAATCTCCTTGAAGCGGACAAACAGCCCCTCGATGTCGCGCTCCTTCACGATCAGGGCAAACCAGGCATCGTCGTAGGCCAGCGCATTCTTGTGCAGCACCATGTTTTCCGACCGCTTCTTTGGGATCTCGATCGAAGCGTCGTTCTTGAGTTCGCTACGGGCGGCGGCCCAGAATTTTTTCCATCCAGCCTCTGGAACAATCGAAGGAGAGAGGGTTTCCTGGAGGCGGGCAACCGGCATTGGGCCGTAGCTGCGCAGGGTGATGCGCACCACCTCGGCGGGTTCCTCCTTGATCATGCGCTCCATCTCGGCGGGCTGCTTGTGCTTGATGGCGAGGATGTGGTCGTCGTCGAGCATTTCCAGCGCCTCGGCGGCATAGCCGAAAGACATCTCGTGCTCGCCCTTGCGCTCGAAATCGATTTCGAGCTGCTGGTAGAAATAGTCTACATCCTCCACCACGCCGAATCCCCAGGTGGCGTTGTAGCAGAGCATGCCGACCTTCAGCGCGCGCAGGTGCCTGAGCCGCTGAAAACACTTGGCCGTCGGCATCTTGCCGAAGCCCGCCGGCTCCACCATCTTCAGGGCGTTCCGATCTTTGGAAAGCAGCTTTTCCACCGAACCCTTTACATCCTGCAAGGAACCGCGCACCGCCATCCACTCCAGCACCTGCAAGGCGGGGTCGACCTGGTCGTCGCCCGCCAACTTCTGAAACAGGGTCTGCGCCCAGCCATCGGCTTCGCTGCCCCGCCCCGCCTTGTCCAATTCGGCAAAAACCGAAACCAGCTCGGGCACATCAATTTCCCCTGCTTCCAGCTTCCCAAGAAACCACTCTTCGTTGATTGCATCCAAATCCATCAGAACATCTCCTTAAATAAGCGCGGCACCATACCGCTTTCCCCGAGCTCTGGAAAATGTTTTCCGAAGATTTCACCGCCCGCACCCCATCTGGGCGTCCCGGGTGGCGAAACAAACCAAACCCAAATTGGCGAACAAACCCCGCAACCTTGCCGACCGCGTATGGAATAGCGGATGGATGGCTGCACGCACCATGTGCGGCATCTACGAGGAAAAGCCGGGCAAAGATTTCCTCATCATCAGAGGGATCAGCAGAGGGGTCAGAACGCTTTTTTCATCATTTATGCCGCCCGCTTCATCAGAGAGTCTCTTCTCAGACGCGGGAACAGTTGAACCCGAGGTTCCCCGCACCTTTTCGCGA
>WFRA01000328.1 GCA_015486775.1 Kiritimatiellales bacterium
ACGCTTGTAGTCGGAGAGATAGGGGAAGCAGGAGACGACCCGCCCGATACGCGGCTCCAGCGCGGCGCAGGCGAGCGCAAGCCCGCCGCCCTGGCTCTGGCCCATCGCCCCGACGCGGCCCTCATCCACCTCCGGCAGCTCCATGACAATTTTTGCCAGTTGGGCGGCATCGAGATAGATGGAGCGAAACAGCAGCTTTTCCGGCGCATCTTCCAGCCCCCGGACAATCTGCCCGCCGAGGGTCTGGCCCTTGACCCCACCGACATCTTCGGAGAGGCCGCCCTGTCCGCGGCAGTCGAGCGCCGCAACGGCGAAGCCTGCGGCGACATAGTCCAGCTTGTCGTGCCAGTCGCCGCTGTCCCAGAAATAGCCGTGGAACTGGAGCACCGCCGGATGCGGCGCAGGCACGTTTTTCGGCTGGAGCAGCTTGGCATGGATGCGCGCCCCACCGACCCCGGTGAACCAGAGGTGCGAGCAGGTCGCGAACGGAACCTGGAACTCCTCGTCCGGGACAATCTCGATCTGCGGATCGATTGCCCCCATCTCTTCGAGAGCGACATCCCAGTATCCATCGAAACCATCCGGGCGCGGATTGGTTCCGCGATATTTCCACAGCTCCTCCAGCGGCATATCAAATAGCGCAGGCATTCCTTTTCCTCTAAAAAAATATTCAAAACCCTTCTTTGAAAAGTTTTCGCTCAAACCGAAGCCCATCAATCAGACAACGGGCAAAGATAATCAATATGCCGTTGAACTTCCTTGAAGCCGTGCCGTTCATACAATTTTCGAGCGGGCGCAAAGGAGTCATCCGTTCCTGTGGTGACCTTGGCAATCTCCATGCCGGAATCTTTCATCGCGTTCAAAACTTTGCGGTGCAGAATTCCACCAATTCCCTGCCCTGAGAAATCGGGAGAGACCGCATTGTCCAAGACAACGCCTATTTTTGTCTCCGTATTGATCGAATACATGGCATAGCCCACCACTTTCCCTTCGAGTTCAGCCACGAAAAATTGATTGGGATTCGTCTCCGAAAATTTCAGGATTGGCTCCAACTTGTGCCGCCACCACGGTTTTTTTCCGCGCATTCCATACTGGTCTTCAATCATCTTCCAAAGCGTAACATTTGCCCAAGCATGCTGGGTTATCTCAACGACCGCCGCTTTGTCCGACGGCTTGTATTCCCTAATGGATATGGCTTCATTCCTCATAATTAACTCCCAATTCTCAAGCGCAAAAAAAACAACATACTATTTAAAAACATTTTTGAAACATCTCTTACTCAAATCGGAAAGAGAAGAAACTGTTACAAACCACTTTCCTTTATCCAAGCTGATTTTCCCGGACTCAGGAACCGCATCGATCTGACTGTCGGCGTGGACATAGACCGGATTGCCGATTCCGGAAAGATCGATTTTATAGATCGTGTTGGAGGCGGCCACGTCGACCTCGCCGCAATACATGTGCAGCTGCCCCTGCGGAAGCTGCATGGCATAGGCATCGAACGGCGCGGCGCCTTCCAATAGCGGGACAGGCTCCAGCGTCCGGCTTTTCCACTCCGCCCGCGCATCGAAATGGGCATTGGTGAGGGAGGTTTCTTGCAAAATGGTTTTCCCATCGTAGTCCAACTTTGTACCTTCTCCGATAAACGCGCTCTGCACAGCCCCTTCGCCATTCAGTTCCACGCAGGCGATGTCGGCATCGGCAACGCACTCCCCGTGCGCCAACACACCCTTTTTTCCCGCCTTTTTGGAAAGTACCTGCAACGTGCGCCCGCCATCGTGCAAAACCACCCCGAAGGCATTGGCGGTCTCGAACTTTTCCGCTTCCAGAGGTTGGAACTCGCCGGTAGTTCGGGAAATGCGCATCACTACGAAATATTCCTGGATGCCCCGGCGGCTCTTTGCGTTTCCGGACAGCGTCCAATCAGGGGGAATCTTGTCTGGATCGCGCGGTTCCAGCGAATAGGTCTTGCAGGGCATGAGATCCTTCCCAAAGCTTTTCTTTACGCTTAAATTAGCCGATTCCGGAAAGAGGAACTGGCCATCCAGCCGGGCCAGGGGGCGAACGATCGAGAAGGTTTTCGCAGAGTCGTCAAAGACGATCGGCTTTTGGGTATGCGAGTGGAGCAGCCAGTCGAACGATGCGTTTTTGTTTGTGGCGACAAGCTGGTCGTGTACCACCACATAGTCCGGTTTGATAAAGAGCAGCTTGCGCTTGAAATAGCGGAGGCGCCCTTCGTAGATATCCGGGTCGGAGGCATCGCCCTTCGTGTAGCCATACAACAGCGACGAATAGTAGGTTTCGGTTTTCCCGTCCGCGCCTTCCGTGCGCCACGCCTGCCCTTTGCCATCCACCAGGATGGTATTGTGCGCAATAGTTTGTACTGCATAGCCCTTGAAATGCGGGCTTCCATACCAGTCGTAGGCTCCGCCGTCGATGGCCAGCTTGTCGCCGTAGGCATTGATGACGAAATGGTTTTGGTCGGCATGCTGGTGGCCGGCAAAATAGGTACCGGCGTGCATCCCCACCGCCACATTCTCATAGCCATTTGGTAGGCAGGTGTTGAAAACAACCCATCCAATATGCGGCCAGAACTGAGACTGGTTCAGATCCACTGGCGGCCGCTGGGGCTCCATACCGGAAAACATCTCGCCGACATACCAGCATCCATACGGGAATCCCGTTTTTTTTGACAGATGGGCAATCAGATCTCCCGCCCCATAGAGCGAAAAAGGCCCGCGAACCGTATCGTTCCCGTCTCCGTTCGTATCGGCGAAACTAATGGCGAATCCACCGGGCGGAGCACAATAGATGGGGAATTTTACCGTATTTTTCAGCCAGGGATGCTTGTACAGGTTGTCCCCGGGAAATACCTGCAAGACATCCGCAAACTCGGAAAGCATCCTTCCGCCATAGCGCCAGTAGGCGATCCCCTCCTGGTTTTCGCCATCGAATCCCATGGAGGGCAGAAAGCGATAGACGATATCATTTCGAGCCGACTCCAGCCAATAGCGTGCCGGTTCGCAATGACCCAGTAGCACCATGGCTCCAACCCCAAGCGCTTCCGTTTTTTTCCAGGTGTGATTCTGGGCGGGATTAAGACTGAATGGGATGACCCCTTCGTCCGCACACTGCTGGCAGCGTGCCTGGATGCAATCCATTGCTTTCTCCCGTTCGGAGGCAGACAAATCATTGTATAGCGCATCGAAAGTCCAACTTATGCCGATCAAAAGATCTCCTGCACCGAGATCGTATGATATCTGGCTACTTGCTCCGTTGGGATCCCATTCCGCCACCTCCAACAACCGTTTTTTTGCTAATTCCCTTACTTCGGAACTGACCTTCCCCTGCTGGAGATATTCCCCCAAGTCCAGCATGCGCCGGGCGGTTGGCAATACCACTCCGTGGCCGACCTTTCGCAACCATTCGTTTTTTGTCATCCCCGAACCGCGCCGAGCCACACCATCGACCGGGATAGGAGTTCCAATGCTTTCAGCAACCCGCTTGGCCAACGCCCCTTCATCCACCGCCAACCAAGTCTCCAGACCAGCAAGACGGGGGTGGGGCGTTTTACCCAACACCCCCCAATCCGCTGGCTGAAGCCGGAACGTGTGAGCGTGTGTAGGGATTATGAAGTGGTGTATATCCGACCAGCGATCCGAAAGCTGATTCTTCATGTAGTAACGCCAATACCAGTCACCCGAAGAAAAATCCTTTTTCGGGACATAGAGCGGTTCCTTCAGCTCAATATTCCAAACCTTGGAACGCGGAAATTCCGGGCTCCGGGAAATCTGCAAGCGCTCCGTTCCGCCATCCGGCAAAGGTGCCCACTGGAAGCAGGGAATCCGCGAGTAGAACAGGCCGTCGTCAATCACGGTGCCGGTTCCGTCTTCCTTCACGAAGCGGAAATCCTTGACGGCAAAATTCATGTCCACCTCGGGATCGAGTTTTTTGTTGGTGGAGTAGAGCCGGAACTCCCGGATAATATCGCCCTCCTTGAACCGGTTGCCGTCGGTGGATTCGAGGTCGGCAAAATCGAAGGCAAAGGATTTCGACTGCTCATCGATGGCGTCGGAAACATAGAAGTGCCCGTTTTCCCCCGTATCAAACATGATGGCAAAAGGGACGGCCTTGTGTTCGGAAATCTCCCGCCGAACACTAAACTTGACCACCATATTTTTCTCGATCTTGATCTTTGGATAAAACTGGAGGGTATTGTATTTTGCCCCCTTTTTATCCCGCATCGAAACCTCGCCGGTCTTTTCGTTGTAGATAGGCGTTGGCCGCTCCTTGTCCACCGAATCCAGATGATCCGAAAGTTTCCAGACCACCTTCTCCGCATGGCACGTCCCGACAAGGGCAACCAAAATCAATCCCAAAAACACTCGCATAGCTAACCTCTTCCTTTTATCCATTGTTTATATTGCGTATTTCGTATTGCATACTGCGTATTCTTTTGGATCGCTAATTTCGCGAATCTGGATTCTTTAATTCGCAACCTTCAGACCTTCGACTTTCTGACCTTTGACCTAGCTTCCAGCCTTTGGAGGCTCGACCTTCCGGTTGCCGGCCAGCAGGATCGGAATGATGCACCCCATTGTAACCAGTGAACATCCCACAAAAAATATGTGGTAGTGGTTGAACTCGTGCCCCCACAAAATCACATGCCACCCGCGAATGGCCTTCATGACAAACCCCGCCAGCGTGGCGGAAAACATGACGCTGATTCCAATAAACAGGCGCACAAAGGCAAAGTAGCCCGCCCGCCCCTTTTCCGGGAAAATTTCGAGGCCGTAGTTGGTCGAAAGCATCGAGTGGGTCGTGCCGGCACAGCCATTGATAAACTGGTAGGCAATGATGGGCCAGATCCCCCACCAGGCGGAGGTGACCCAGAGCATCATAAACAGCCCGACCCCGCCGGAAACAGCCATCAGCGGCTTGCGAGTTCCGATGCGGTCGGACACCCGGCCCATAACCAGCAGCATGACCATGTTGATCAGACTCGTAATGGCCATGACCCCAACAATCTTATCCATCGTATAGTGCAGATAATCGAGCATGTAGGCCGTGGCAAACGTCACCAGTCCAATGCGCCCGCCCGCCCAAAGCACATAGAATAAGATATAGCCCCAAAGCGGAAAGGAGCGATAGTTCAAGCGGTCTGGATCGTCCTTTTTCCCCATGAAGCGGGCCGGAACCGGCTCGCGGTCCGTGACGGTCGCCATCAGGACAATCGCAAACAGGTGCGAAAGGGCGATCAGCAAAAAAAGGGCGGCATACGAAGAGAGGTAGGGATAGCGGGTGGCCACCTGTCCAAAAAGCATGATCAGGATGAGCACGCCCAGCGCGGAAATAAGCCACTTGACGCTGGTGAACCAGCCCCGGTAGTGCTCCGGAACCAGCGAACCGATCCAGCTCGTCTCTACATTGTTTTGCACCCCGCTGGCGCCCGAAAGGCCAAACAAGAGGAAAAAATAGGCAATCAGACAAAATGGTTTTGCCGCCGGAAACGCCATCGCCACGGCCAGCAGGATCGCCAGCATAAGCCCGAAGAAAAGCCCGAGAAAGAGTGCTGCGGCCATCGCCTTCCGGTTCGACTTGAAGCGGCGGAGGAACAGGGCGCCAACCCACTGCACCAAGGCACCGGCCGATCCCGTTACGGCGGAGACCAGCCCCAGATGCACATCCGTTCCGCCCAGCGCACGCACCACCGCCGTGTGGATCGGCCCGAATGCGGACTCCTCGCTCTGATACATCACCGATCCGACCCCGAACTTGAAGCGGCTTGGGTTCAGCACCTTTTTATCGGTAACCTGCCCCTTTTCATTGAGTTGATCAGGACGCGGTTCCTGCGTTTTCCAAAACTTCATGTTCATTTAGCGTAGCTCCCTGCCAACAAGTAAGCACATAGTTACCTCCATATCAACCATCCCCTTTTGCGCATGTCGGATTGCTTTTCCAACAAGTTTGCATCCACAGATTTTCAGGATTTGAATTTGTGGAAATCTGTGACCTCTTTTTTTAGCTATGGCTTTGTCGCGCTGCTTATTAGTGTTTTATTTGCTCCAGAACAGACATGTCGGCCTGCCATCACTCGTAGCACCCCAGCCGGACGGAATCCATCTGCATGTCCCCTTGCTCTGCGATGGTTGCCGGCGCGATATGGATTTTTCCGGAAAGCGATGTGGCATCCCCCGGAATGGCGACCCCGTCCGCAATCTTTTGGTTGTCGATCCAAACCGTGTATTCGTCTTCGTCAAAATCAAACTCGATTTCAAGACAATACCAGACGTTGTCCACCCATGAACCGGAAAAGGTTTCGTTGTTGTTGCGCCAGGAACCGTTGGCCGCACCGTAGATCCAGTAGATCGCAGGCTCGCCGGCGTCGGTTGAATAGAAAGGATAAACAGAACTGCTATGGCCGTTGATCTTGACCCATGTCCGGTAGTAGCCGCGCATAATTGGAACCCCAACATCCCGATCCATCCGAACAGAATAGCTGGCGGAGAGATCCCGCAGGCGCACGCTACGCGCACCCTCCGCCGGATCGGAGTCCGTCGTGTACACATCGGTCTGCCCCGGTGTCTCGATGAGATCCCACCCGACGGGATTTCCGTCGGGATATTCGAAACCATCCTCGAACCTCGCTCGGTGGAAGGCATTGTAGATGTCCGCCGTATCGGAAACATGGTCGTAATGGCTCCATGAATATTCCGCCCGGCGGAAGACATGTTCGTTGTAGATGTTGCCGTAGATCTCGAAATGGGGAACGTCGATCCCTGCGCCGACAAGAAACTCCTCCTTGTATTTCGGGCTACCGGAATTAAGTGTCACAACATCGTTGGCCGTGGGTATTTGCGTGTACCCGCATAGATTGCTATAGCCGGAGAAATGGAACATGATAGCGCAGCGCTCGTCCCCATCGGTGTCGAAAATAAAGCGGTTGCTGCAAATGGTATACCCGTTGCCGTAGATCTCTCGGTCAACCGCATCCTGGTTCCAGTTGGGCAAGGCGATCGCATTCGCATTTTCCTGTCCGTACGAAGAATCGGTAAACAAAAATTCGTTTCCGGAAACAACAACGCCGGAAACCCTATCCCTAAAATCCAGACAGTGGCCAGAAACATCCCGGAATAGGTTGCTTTGAACCAATATGTCGTGGCAGCAGTGCGCGGCGTAGAGGCCGTGGGCATGTTGGTTAAAGCCTATCGTGTCGAAGGCACAATTTTCGATGGTTATATTGTACGCATTCGTTCCGAGAATGCTAATTGCGCCATAATATAAATCGGGCATATTCTTGAACGTGCACTGGTTGATGGTTATGTCGCGACAATCGTTGTAACTCTGTGTTACGGCACTCTCCAGCAGTACGGTGTAGCCTGAGCAGTTCCCGGTAAAATTCAGGTGGCGCACCTCGATGTTGCGGCTTCCCCGAAGCCTCAGCTCGCTTCCGGCGGTCAGCACGGTTCCCACTGGGGTCGTTCCCCGCAGACACAAGCGATGGTTCGCACTCCCCCGGTTTTCAAACACCACATGCCCGGCATCGTATTCACCGGCAGCGAACCACACAGTCAACGGCTCGAAAGCAAGGGTGGACTGCACTCTGTTCCAGAAGAGCACATCGGTGTAGGCGGCGGCGTTGGCTGGATCTGCCCCCGAACCGGATCCCTTGGCACCCGGCGCAACATAGAGACCTTCCAAGGGCGGGCCGTACAACACAAACAGCAATCCCGAATCCGGCGGTGGAACCATGCCCACATCCTCGGCGGAATCCCCCAGCAGCATCTCATAGACATACACATCGCTATCCCCGGTTTCGGCATGCCCCGCGCTCAAATAGCCTATTCCCGAAACAGTTCCCTGCCAGTCGGTCACGGTCAGGTCGGGCTTGGCGTTCGGATTGCTTTCATTCACCCACACCTTGATCGTATTCTCCACCTCATCCATAAACCAGTAGATCCTATAGGCCGAATCATAGGCAACGTATTCACTGAGGGTGGTAACCGCAATACCGCCATTGTTGTAGCGCAGAACCAAATTCCACTTCGAACCATTCCAACTAAAGCCGACCGCCGCACCGGCACCCGAACCTAGCGAAACCGTATCGGAAAACCCGGCATAGGCGAAACAGGCATTCGCGGCATCGGAACCTCCTCCGCCCGACAGGATTTTCAGGCGAACCATGGCATAGGCTTGGGTTTTCCCGTTTAGATCGATCGAGGTTTCGCGCCCCACATAAACCGCTCCATAGGTTCGCTTGACGATCCTCATGAAACCATCATAGGCATCAAAATAATTCCCATTGGACTGGGTGGAAGGAATTTTCCATGCGGAACTTTCATCGAACCCGACGATGCTTCCGCCGGAACAGGTTGCGTTGCCGTTCGTATCCACAAGATCCCTTCCGCTACGATAGATTCCGTTAGTATAATCGGGGTGGCTCGAATCCGTATTGAACTCCTCGCGAACCAGCAGACCCGCACCCGCCTGCATCCCCGCCAATAGAACCATCAGGAGCAACGCTCCGCTTAATTTCATCTGCTTCCTCTTCATTCCTAGCTTCTTATCTAGGGCTTCCGGCGGTTCTATTCGCAACGGAGCGATTGGGATTCCATGGATATTCCATGGACAAAAACAGGGAGTGCCAAACAGGCTGACACGAGCATTGTGCGGTTCTAGAAATCATTCCCGATCTCTTGGTTCAATGCCAAGCATCCTATAAAAAAGAACCCCTGCAAAGAGGGGCTCTTTTCCGAATTCGTTCCGAAAACGATTCCGCCTACATTCTGATTCTGCGGATCAGCAATGCGCCAAAGGTCGCCAAACCAAGCATGGAAAGGGTTCCAGGTTCCGGGATCACATCCGCCATGCTATCACCCAATGTCAGATTGTCATAGCTCATTCCGGTTTCACCGTCGGAGCTACTGCCGCCACCCATTCTGTATTGGTAGCCATACGCAGCATCAATTTTCGAAACAATACCCGCATAATCGGTAAGCGAGAGCGTCGGTGTGTCACTTGTGGAGGTCGCATCTACCCACACTTTCAGCGTGTTGCTGTCATCGTTCATTCCCCAAATCACATTATATTCCGTAGCCGTACTAATCCCGTCCATCACCGTAGCGACCGTTGCTGAACCGTTATTGTAGCGTACCACGAGATCGTACTCGGCACCATCCCACTTAACCCCTACAGTTGCACCGGCATCGGACGAGTTTCCATCTGTAGTCCACCCAAGAAACGACTCTCCGGCAGTAGCAGTTGCTCGCGAAATGTTCATGTCGACACTTCCGTATGCCACGGTTTTTCCACTCATTAGACCCGAAGTGATATCGCGCGTTGCATACAGTGTCGAGGTCGAAGTTGAGCGGCGAAAAAGCAAGTGATTGTCGTACGCACGCTGCGTCGATCCATACGTACTCCACACATTCGCGGCACTAAATCCAACGATGTTACCACCTACAGTGCTATTGTGCGCGGAATCTTTCAGATCAAGCCCGCTCTGATAAATCCCATTGACGGGATCGGCGGATGCCGCCGTATCGAATCCATCGAAGGCGATGACCGCCCCTTGCGAGATTCCCGCCGCCAGCACCGCAACGAGCAGTGTCCCTGTCCATTTTATCTGTTTCTCTCTCATTTTGTGTCTCCTTTGGTTTGTTGTTTTATCGATCCCGCTCCAATCCTTGGAAGCGGGCTACTCGGCACCGATCTTGAAGAATTTTTTGTTCTGAGTGGCCTCGACATAGATGACAAAGTCCGATCCCGATGTGGCAGAGTAGGTCAGGTTTGTCACCTCAAAGGGGGCAACTCCGTTGGTTGAGTGACCTACGCTATCCCATGTGCCCACCGGGAGCGATGTCTTGGACTTTGGATAGCAGAGTTCCGGATAATCGGCGCGAACCAGCAGCTTCACCACCGAGGCGGAAACGGGTTCAATACTCAAAATTTCCGCATAGGCTTCGGTGGGCGGCGTCTTCATACCGATCGATTCCGGAGTATCTCCCAGCAATATCTCATAGACAAAGACATCGCTATCGCCGGTCTCAGCGTGGCCTGCACTCAGGTGGGTAATCGCCTCAACCGTTCCGCCCCAATCGGTCACCACCAGATCCGGCGTGGCGCTGACATCGTTTTCATCCACCCACACCTTGATGGTATCAGCGGTATCATCCATGGCCCAGTAGATTGTGCGAACTGTATCGTAGGCCACATTGGTCATGACGGTTGCAACCACGGGGCTACCACCAGATCTGTAGCGCAATGCCAGATTCCACTGCGAATTTGCACTATCCCAGCTATAGCCAACCGCCGCCCCGCCAGCACTGCCCAGCGCATTGTTGGCGGCAAAACCAACCCAGGCAAAACCAGAGATATCCGAGGCACCAGAACCCGAGCGGATTTTCATGCGGGTCACTGCATAGCCTTCGGTTTTTCCAACCATTGAATTGGTGATCGCACGTCCCACATAGGTTCCACCATAGGTTCTTTGAGCCATCCTCAGCAAACCTGCGTATGCGTCGAAGAAGGTGCCGCTGCTCTGGCCGCTGGGAATATCCCAAGCCGTGGTTTCGTCGAACCCGACAATGCTACCACCGCTACAGGTCATGTTGCCGTTTGTATCCACCAAATCCCATCCACTGCGGTAGATCCCGTTAGTATAGTCGGGCGTGGTTGAACTCGTGTTGAACTCTTCGCGAACCAGCAGGCCGGAAGGAGGAACCGGCTGGGGATCTGGAATCGCGCCGATGTCCTCCGCAGCGTCGGCCAATACCATATCATAGATGTAGACATCGCCGGAGCTGCCTACTTCGGAAGATCCGATTGAAAGATACGCGATATCTGCAAGGGTTCCATTCCAGTCGGTTACCACTAGATCCGCCGAATGGGTCAAGTTGGTTTCGTCTACCCACACACTGATTGAGTTGAAAGCATCGTCCATCTTCCAGATGATCCCATAGGTGGTATTGGTGGTGATATCCTCCATGATGGTCGCGGTTGTGCTGCTTCCATTGTTGTAGCGGAGAACCAGATCCCAGTTGCTGCCATCCCACTTGAAGCCGATTGTCGATCCCCCGCTGCTTCCCAGCGAACCACTGCTTGCAAACCCGCCATAGGCAAAGGCACTGCTAAGTGAGGCCATGGAAGACCTCATCCGCATGGAAGTCCGGGCATAGGCTTTGGTCTTCCCGGCAACCGATGCCGAAATCCGACGGCTCACATAGGCGGGGCCATAGGTGCTTCCTCTTATTCTCAGCAACTGGGCATAGGCATCAAACCGGGTGCTGGTAGTTGTCCAAGCATTGGTGCCAAATCCGACGATGGTTCCACCCGTGCATGTCGCGTTTCCGTTTGTGTCGTTGATATCCCATCCGCTGCGGTAGAGCCCATTGGCATAGTCGGGGGTGGTTCCGTTTGTGTTGAACTCGTCACGTGCAATAATAGCGGATTGCGCCGACCCCGCCATCAAAACCGTTGCAATCAATGCTCCAATAAACCTCGTCTGCTTCTTTTTCATCTTGGTTTCTCCGTTAGCTTGCGCCTCTTTAACCGTGTTCTCTAGTTTCGTTCGCAAATTTGTATCTAGATGTTTACTTTATTCCGACATATTCCTACTAGGCCGTCTTGCGTATTAAATCGTACCATTTTGCGCAGGGGACATTGCACCGGTATTAAAACCAATTCAAGCCCCCTTGCCTTATCCTGTCCAATACCCTACCCTGCCAGAGGAGACTACCAAAGGAGTTCGGTTTCCATTGCGAAGCTTCGCCATAATCGGCAGAAAGGAGCAAATGAATGAAAAACCCATTAAAAATCGCGCTTTGCATTGAACAGACCAGCAACCATACCCGGGGGATTGCCAAAGGGGTGTCCTTATATGCGCAAACCCATGGCCCCTGGATTTTTTCGATCATCGAAAAGATAAGCGGCGGAGGGCTCGTTGCCCCGCCGCAGAACCGTTCCAAAGGTTTCGACAGCGATGGAATCATCGCATATACGCAGGAGACCGCCGTGCTGGACGAGCTTCTTCAATTCGGGGTTCCAGTCGTGAACACCACGCAAACCACCGCCATGTCTCCGGAGGTTCCTTTTGTGGCCGGCGACGACCGGGCCTTGGGGCAGCTGGTTGCCAACCATTTCATGGACAAGGGGTTCAAGGAGTTTGCCTTTTGCGGTTCGGTTTCATATTCGCCCTGCTCCTTCCTGCGGGGTGCCGGATTCCGGGAGGAGCTGGAGAAAGAAGGCTTTGATGTCTCGTTCTTTTCGGGGACGGATCATCCGTCTCGCAAAATCGACTGGAACCGCGACCGGAAAAAGGTCGCCCGGTGGATACGATCCCTGGGGCAGCCGCTCGCCCTGTTTGCCGACAACGACAGCGCCGGCCGGGTTCTGGCGGATATCTGCCGGGAGCTGGATATCCATGTCCCCGAAGAGGTTGCCATTGTCGGCGCAAACAACGACGAGCTAATCTGCGAGTTCTCGAATCCGCACCTGTCCAGCGTGGCACTGGCGAAAGAACAGGTGGGCTTCGAAGCGGCCGAATTGGTTGAACAACTGATCCAGAAGAAAAAAATCCCGGCGTTGCCCATTCTGGTTCCACCCCTTGGAATAACCACCCGCCGATCCTCCGAAATCTTCGCGGTTGAGGATCCGCACATCGCCAAAGCCTTGAATTTTATCTACACCTATGCCGGCGAGGCCATCGGGGTGGAGGATATCCTGAAGGAGCTTCCACTTTGCAGGCGCACGCTGGAAATCCGCTTCCGCAACGCCATCGGGCGTTCCCCGTACGAGGAAATCCGCCGCGCCCATGTCAAGCGGGCAAAAAAACTACTGGCAGAGACCAACCTGCCGCTGGATCGGATTGCCGAAGCCTCTGGATTCAGCGAGACCAAGCATTTCTACCTGAATTTCAGGAAGGAAACCGGACTCTCGCCCACCCAGTTCCGCAAAAGGTTCAAAGGCACCACGACCCATCCGGTTGAAGGTCAGGGATTCAGGACGGGCTAGGGTATCCCGAAGAGGAAGCACGCAGGAAATCGGCGGCTCTTTTTCATTCGGATTCCTTGTAGCGATAGTTGAAGCGGCCAAGCGGGGCAACATCGCCGTCGACATAAAATTCCATGATGCCGGTAGAGGAGGGATCGACATTGTCGATCCACTTGAACTCGATATCCAGCGGGCGGCCCTCGGGCCAGCCGAGCAGTTCAAGCGGAACGGCAATCTCCAGGGCATTGCCAGAAACCCTGTAGTCAACCAGCCCCGCCTTCTCCCACTTCCAATCCCCGGAACTTTTTCCAAGGACGGCCTTCCCGTCGTCACCATATTGCGCGACGACAAAGTCGTATCCCTCCCAGCCCGTCGCCTTTTTCCGGTCGGCATCGATGAGCAGCTGCATCCATTTTCCATCCTTGCGCCCGACCAGGGGATCGGCGGATTCCACGAAGAAATAGAGGTTGGTTCCATCGCGGGCAACCTTTGCTCCGACGATGTCGTTGCGGCCGGTGTCGTTGACGTAGTGCAGCGGCTTGTCCGGGTTTTCAACATCGAAGTATCCATAGCCGTCGCGGTGGTGGGCATCCCCCTTGCTGTCCTTGAATTTCGGTAGCACATCGTCCCAGTCCGCAAACGTTCCGTCGATCACAATGGTTTTTTTCGGCGAGGCGGCCGGGGGCTTTTCCATACCCTTGAACTTCCGGACATTGGAAACCAGCTGGAGGTAGTAGTTGTCGCCATAGCCGCCCTTCATGGGTTCGATGTCGCGGCTGTGCTCGCGATCAAACTGGTCGGGGAAGGCGTTGGGAACCCCGCACCAGTTTTTGTGGCGACCCACCACCCACTCGTTCCAGCCGGTTACGAAAACGATGTCGGGATCGACCTCCAGGGCGCGGCTCCACTGCTCCTGGAAGTTGTAGCCATAGAGGTAGGAGTCGTCGGTCAGCCTGCCGAATCCATTGGCATGGGTGTAGCTGCGCCCGTGGATCATCGAGCCGTTCATGGCGCAGAGCGCATGGGTCTTTTCCGACCAGTTCTGCGCCACGCCGACGGTCATCAATTCGTAACCGCCGGACGGTTTTTTCACATATCCATTCTGGGGCGCGTTTTCCAGCCAGCCCCATTGATCGGGACGCTGCGGGCCGCCCTCGTAGGCCGGTTGCCCAGGGCGGAAGGTGAAGAAGTCCTTGATTTCATCGGCCTTCGCCGAGATTTCCGGCGGCAGGTTCGCCATGTCCATCGACTCCGGATAGGCCATGATGGCGGGCTTGCCCTGCCACATGAACCACGAGTCCTTGTACTTCCCCTTGCTGTATATGTCGTCGTAGAGCTGCGCCAGCGAACTGGCGGTGTTGGTCGTGGCGCCAAAGTTAAGCATGAAGGCAAACTGCGGCGTATCGACCCCGTCGGCGCGCATCTCGTCCATGACCTGGCCGACCGCATCGTAGCCCGGCTTCCAGGTCATATTTCCGTTGGTGGCGTCGTAGAAGAGCACATCCACGCCGACGGCCGAGAGCATTTCGAGCTGCTTGCGGATGACCCACTTGTCCTTGCCGTCGTAGAAACCGAACAGCGGCTCCGTCCAGAAAAAGGTGTTCTGGTCCGAAAAGCGCTTCCAGCGCGCATTGTCGTAGTCGTTGACCATCTCCGGATGGCCTTTGATGATCCGGCTCAAGTCATAGGCCTTGTTGTGGGTGGAGTGGCCAACGTGCCAGGTCCAGTAGAACATGGCGACAGTTTTGCCGGGACGGAGAGTCCCGACCTCTTCGTAGCCGGGCAACTTACGCCCCAGCGCATCGGTGGCCGGAAAGTCGATGCCTGCACTTTGCGCATGGACGCCCGCGCACGAAAAAATGAATAGGGCCAGGAGACCCGCCAATGTTCTTTTTGCTTTCATCCTCTATCCCTCTTTTAGTTTTCCCGAATCTCCAGCTGTATGAATC
>WFRA01000329.1 GCA_015486775.1 Kiritimatiellales bacterium
GCCCGGCACCGACAAGGCCGCCGCCAACGAATTTATCGACCTCGCCATCCCAACCGACCTCGGCGCTTACCGCAACGCGCTGCTCGTTCGCTCCTGCGATGCCGTCATCGCCGTCCACGGCGCCTATGGAACCCTCTCCGAAATCGCCTTTGCCCTACGCCTGAAAGTTCCAGTGGTTGGAATCGGTACCTGGGCAGTTTGCCGCAACGGCCAGCCCGACCCCGGCATCCACGTTGCGCATTCCGCCAAGGAAGCCGTTGCGCTGGCCATCCAACTCGGCGGCAAAAAATGAACCGCCTGCTCCTAGCCTCCATCGCCATCAACCTGCTGGCCTTCGCCCAAATGGCCGTCGACAAACGGCGAGCCGCAAAAGGCCAGCGGCGGATTTCGGAAATACAACTGCTAGTTCCGGTTCTCTTTTCCGGAATCATCGGCGTGGTGGCCGGGATGCTGACCTTCCGCCACAAAACCGCGAAGCGCAGCTTCCAGATCAAATTGGTTCTGGCGCTGGCGCTCTTTCTGGGACTAGTCTGGAACTTTTGGCATGGACACGGAGATTGATTTTATGAAAACACATCCGCTTGGCACCACCGCACTCGCCGCATCCATCCTGACAGGATGCGCCGCCCCCAAACCGCCGGAAACCTACCGCGTCTATTTCGGCACGGCGGCCAAACAGGGGAAGCGCGGCATCTACATGGCCACGCTCGATATGCAAACCGGAACCCTTTCCGATGCAACCCGCGTCTCAAAAGCGGCGCACCCCGGCTTTGTCGCCATCCACCCCGACGGGAAACACCTCTACGCCACGGGCGAGGGCTCCACCTTCGAAGGCCGTAGCCAAGAGGGCGCGGTGAGTGCCTTCCAAATTCTGGAACCCGGCGGGATGCTCGCCGACATCAACACCCAACCCTCCGGCGGCAAAGGCCCCTGCCATGTTTCAATCGATCCCTCCGGGAAAAACCTGCTGGTCGCCAACTATGGAGGCGGAAGCTGCTCCGTCCTTCCCATCCAGCCCGACGGGGCGCTCGCCCCGCCCTCCTCCACCCGGCAACATTCGGGCTCCAGCGTGAACCCCAAACGGCAAACCAAAGCCCACGTGCATTCCATCAACACCTCCCCCGATGGACGCTTTGCCATCGTGGCCGATTTGGGTATCGACAAGCTCATGGTCTATCGCCTCGATGCCGATGCGGGAACCCTTGAACCCAACGACCCTCCGTTTACGGCAACCGAGCCCGGCGGCGGCCCGCGCCACCTGGCCTTCCACCCCTCCGGCAACTTTGCCTATGCCTGCCTAGAAATGGGCAACAAGGTATCGGCATTCACCTACGATAGCCAACGGGGCATACTCGCAGAGATCCAAACATTGGAAACCCTACCAGACGGTTTTTCCGGAGAAAACACCACCGCAGAAATTGTCGTGTCGCCCGACGGCCGGTTCCTCTATGTCTCGAACCGAGGCCACGACAGCATCGCCATCTTCGGCATCGATGCCAAAACGGGGTTGCTGACCGCGATCGGCCACGAATCCACCCGAGGCCAGATCCCGCGCAACTTCTGCATCGACCCAACCGGCACCTACCTGCTTGCCGCCAACCAAAAGAGCAGCAACGTTGCCGTGTTCAGGATCGACCGGGAAACCGGCCTGCTCGAATTTACCGGCAGCGAAATCGCAGTTCCGAATCCCATCTGCGTGCGCTTCCTCGCCACGCCCTGATCCCCGGCTTCATCCTACTTCCCGACCTGCATGAAGACGCGAACAAGTCAGAGTCGCCGTATTTTTCAAGCTTGGCCGCGCCGACCCTGGAAATGCCCGCCATCTGCTCGGGGTGTCGGAAAAATAGAGCGCCATTTCGCGGAGGGTGCGGTCGGAGAAAACCACAAAGAGCGGCACGCCCTCTTCCTGCGCCAGATGCAGGTGCTGGTTGCACAACTACTCGAAAAGAGAAACCGTTTGACCATTTTCTTTTCGGGCGGAAATAGGATTTGACATTGCGCGGTTTGCTGGTAGGTTATCGCACTTTTCAGGACAAACAGGGAATTTAGAGATGAAACGCACATACCAGCCTTCGAAACTCAAGCGTGCCCGCAAGTGCGGATTCCGCAAGCGCATGGCCACCGCAGACGGCCGCGCCATCCTCAAGCGCCGCCGCCAGAAAGGTCGCAAGCGCCTGACCGCCGTTTAGTTTGCAGGAACCCAATTATGCCGGAGCCCCACCAGAGGGAGTCGGACAGCCCTATCGACCCAAGCCCGCCTTCGAGCGGGCTTGATCGTTGTTTGTCGTCCAGCCACCGGATGGTTCGGTCGGCGCTGTTTGCCGAGACCTTCGCCCAGAACCGCAAATGGGTGGGCCGCCAGATGGTGCTCTGGTGCCGGAGCGGCGAAGGGGCATCCCTCCGACTGGGAGTGATCACCAGCAAAAAGGTCCACCTGCGCGCCAACAAGCGCAACCTGGCGCGCCGCCGCCTGCGCGAGGCCTACCGCAACCTCCGCCCCTACCTTTCCGGCGACTTCGATGTCCTGCTCGTCGGCCGCCGCGCCATACTTTCCAGCGATTGGAAAGCGGTGCTCCGGGAAATGATGAAGCTTGCGCAGCGCGCCGGGCTCATCGACGGCGAAAACCTCCAACGCGCAAAAGCGGAGCTGCTGGCGGAATGAACCGGGGCATCGCATCGATTCCGGCGAAGGCAGCGATCCTGCTGGTCAAGGGCTACCAAAAGCTCCTCAGCCCGTGGCTGGGGCAGCGGTGCCGGTTCCACCCGAGCTGCTCGAACTATTGCATTGAAGCCCTGCAACAACATGGTATGGTTCGCGGTCTTTGGCTCGGACTCAAACGGATCCTCAAATGCCAGCCGTTCCACCCCGGCGGATACGACCCCGTTCCGGAACGGAAAAACAAACCGATCAAGAGAGAAAACAGATGAATAAAAAAGATTTGATCCCCATCATCGTGCTCGTCCTGCTGATCCCGGTCTGGATGCTTATCGACCAAAAATTCATTGCCCCAAAATTTCCAACCAAGGCGCCCGCACCGGTCGAACAGCCCGCGCAAGAAGTTCCAGCCCCTGGAAGCACCGAGGCGCCCGCACAACTGGAAGCGGCGGCGCAACCGGCCGCCCCGGAGGCCAAGCCCGTGGCCGCGGCCAAGCCCAAGGCCGAGGAGGTGGTGGCGGTTCTCGAAAACGAAAAGGTCAGGCTGGAACTCTCCTCCCTGGGCGGCCGCATCAAATCGGCCACCTTGCTCAAATATCCCGAATTCAACAAGAAGGACAGCCCCCCCGTCGTGCTCGACTTTTCCGGCTCCTCCGCCCTCGCCTACAGCGGGCTCGCGGGGATCGGCGCGGACGAACCGCTCGCCCTCCAAACCTCGGAAGACGGCCGATCGGTCGTCTTTTCCAAAGCTTGGAAAGACGGCACCACCTTCGAGCGCACCATCACCCTGGGCGACGACTATCTCCTGAGCGTCGACGACCGCTTCGTCAATGCCGGTTCCAATCCCTGGAACCTGCCGGCGCTGCGCATCGTTACCGGCCGCATGGAAAACCCGCCCGGCATGAAATCGCGGCGGGGAATCAGCATCCTCGGCGTTGATTCGCTCACGCCAGACGGCGGCTTGAATTACTGGGGTCGCAAGCTAAGCAGGCTGTACGGAAAAGCCAAGCCGCTCTCCATTGACATCGTCCCACCCGACATGGCTGGAGTGCAAGTCGAGTGGGTCTCGGCCAAGAACAAGTTCTTCACCCAGATCCTGCGGCCCGACGAACCGGTCGCCACCATGGCGGTGCTCTCCACGCGCGAGGCGCAGGGCAAGGGCATCGTCCCCAAGACCATCGCCGCCGCGCTCGACTTCAAGCCCGAAACGGTTGCCCCGGGAACCCAGCGCGAAATCGGCTACAGCTACTTTATCGGCCCCAAGAAATATTCGGTTCTCAAGGAATCCGGCTACTCCATGGAAAAAGTGATGGAGTTCCAGACCATCGGCACCTTCTCCTTCATGAACTGGCTGATGGAGCCCGCCCGCAAGGCGCTGCTCTGGACGCTAAACGTTTTCCACGGCGTGTTCCGCAACTATGGCGTCGCCATCATCCTGCTGACCCTGCTCGTGCGCATCCTCTTCTGGCCGCTCACCCATAAAAGCACCGAGAGCATGCAGCGCATGAAGGAGATCCAGCCAGAGATCAAGGCGTTGCAGGAAAAATACAAGGGCAACCCGCAGAAGCTCCAGCAGGAGACCATGAAGCTCTACAAAGAGAAGAAGGTCAACCCCATGGGCGGCTGCCTGCCGATGTTTGTGCAGATCCCGGTCTTCATCGCGCTCTACACCGTGCTACGCAACGCCATCGAGCTGCGCTATGCCGGTTTCCTCTGGATCGCCGACCTGAGTACGGCGGAAAACCTCTTTGCGGGCGCATTCAAGATTCCAATCATTGGTTGGGATGCCCTCAACATCCTGCCGCTGCTCATGTCGGCCTCGATGATCTGGCAGCAAAAGCTCACCCCGCAGGCCGCCACCACCCCCGAGCAGATCCAGCAGCAAAAGATGATGACCTTCATGATGCCGCTCATGATGCTCTTCTTCTTCTACACAATGCCGTCGGGTCTCGTGCTCTACTGGACCACCAGCAACCTGCTGATGATCGCCCAGACCAGCCTGCGCAACATGAAGAAAAAGACAAAAGAGGCGTAGGGGCGTAGTGCGTGGTGCGCAGTACGTACCAATACACCTTCCGCAAATGAGAAGAGAGAATGCGGGCTGGAGCTTGCGACAGCAATGGCAATGTCTGCCCATATCGTGCCGCAGGGTTCTCTGTCGCAGACTCCAGAATGGCTTCGCGCCAGCCTGCGCAAAAAGGCGGACAGGAATGTCCGCCCCACCCCCCGGGAACGCCTAGCCCCAACTCGGCACACCACCGCCCGCCTACTTCGGCAACCGGGACGGATTGCCCTACCTTCCGTACCGCAGGCGGCCCGCCTGCTCCCGCAAGATGCACAAAAAATCTCCAATGGCTGGAAAAATGTTGCTTCCTGCCGATGCGTTTTTCGTGGAAGCGACGTCCCTGTCGCTTTGATGACCAAAAAAAGCTCCGGCTACTGCGGGAAACAAACGGGGCGTGTCCGGGAACGCCGAGCCCCAGCTCGGCACACCACCGCCCGCTTGCTTGGGCAACCGGGACGGATTGCCCTAC
>WFRA01000330.1 GCA_015486775.1 Kiritimatiellales bacterium
ACGTACGACATGCCGGCGGCGGGGGCGGCGAGATAGAAGATGGCGATCATTTTCTCGGTGTCACCGAGGTGGAAGAGCCCTGCAAGCAGGAAGCCGATGGCGGGGGAGATGAGGGTTTTGATGAGCGAGGCGATTAAGGTGGGCGAGGCCGATCCGCGCAGCCGCTCGAAGGCCAGCGACGAGCCGATACTGATGAGGATGAGTGGTAGAGCGGCGTTGCCAAGGGCATTGAGCGGGCGGGTCAGGAAGGGGGGCAGGGCAATACCCAGCAGGTTGAGCGCAAGCCCGATGGCGCAGGAGGCGATAAGCGGGTTCTTAATTAGCTGCCCGAAAAACACGCGGATGGATTCGCCCGCTCCAGCCTTTTGCCGACCGTAGTGCGTGAGCACCGTGACGCCGAGGATGTTGAAAAGGATCACCACCGGTGCCAGCACGACCGTGGCGAGCATTTCCGCCTGAGGGTCGCGACTACCGAGTGCATAGACGATCACCGGTAGCCCGATAAAAGCACCGTTGCTCCGGAACGACCCCTGGATGAACGACCCGGTTTTTGGGGCGGGTAGTTTGAGGTAGCGGGCAACGCCCCACGCAAAGGCCAAGCTCAGCAGGGTGGCGAGGGCGAAGAGCGAAACAATTTTTGAAAGGGTGCCAGCCTCAAGCTCCGCCACGCTGATGCGGGCGATCAGCAGGGCGGGTAAGGCGATCCAGAAAACCAGCTTGTTGAGTCCTTTAAAAAACGGTTCGGAAAAAAATCCGGTTTGATGTAGCAGCTTGCCGAGGGCAATTAGCAGGAAAATGGGGGCGATGCTATTGAGAATATACATGCCCCGCAGGATAGGGGTTCCTGAAGGTTTTTTCACCGCAGAAATCACAAAATTCTTCAGAGTAGAATCCCATACCTAATTAGGTGTGGGATTTTTTCGCCCGAATCCTTGCGGGAAATCCGCGCCCGCCGCGACCCAAAAAGCGATCCGGGTTCCCCCATCCGGTCGCTACCAGAAAGATTGGGGCGGAAAGGAATCCTTTTTCAGTTGCTTTTCCAACGCTTGGAAATATCTTTAGGGACTCCGCTTTTCAACTTTTCGACGACAAGGATGGGACTCGCCATGGATATGTTCAGCTCGCTGCCGATTGCCGATATGGGCACCGCTTTTTTTGATAGCACCGCCCCGGGAAAGGCGATCGTGCTGGTGCTTTTCCTCGGGTCGGCCTGGGCTTGGACGATCATGGTGACCAAGGGCTGGCAATTGCGCTGCGCAGACCGGGCGACGGAGGATTTCCTGTCGGCCTTCCGGACGGAGCGGAACCCGACGGCGCTATTCACCAAGCGGGAAAGCTATCCGGGTTCCCCCCTGAACGTTATCTATACCGAGGGGTGCAAGGCGCTGGGCAGCGAGCTTCAGGCGCACGGGGTCGATCCCAACGATTTGCTGATGGGCAACTTGACCTCGGAGGCGCACCGCAAACTGAGCCTCAACCAGCTGGAGACGCTGCGCGCGGTGGTCGACCGCAATGTGGCCGACGAGGCGCTGAACCTTGAAGACCAGATGGGCCTGCTGGCCACGGCGGTGAGCGCTGCGCCCTTCCTGGGCCTGCTCGGCACGGTCTGGGGGGTGATGGATGCCTTTGCGGGTATGGCGGCATCGGGCAACGCCGCGCTTTCGGCGGTGGCGCCGGGCATCTCCGGGGCGCTGCTGACCACGATCGTCGGCCTGCTCGTCGCCCTGCCTTCGATGATTGGATACAACCTGCTTTCGAGCAAGATCCGGAGCATTTCGGTGCAGATGGACAACTTTGCGCAGGAGTTTGTCTCCGCCATCCAAAATTCGTATGTGATTGAGGCGTAGGCATGGCACGAAGAACCAGTTTAGTTTCACTCAGCCAGATCAGCGACATCAACATGACGCCGCTGATGGACCTGACGTTTATTCTGCTGATCACGTTTATCATCACCTTTCCGCTGATCGAGCAGGGGATTGCGATCAACCTGCCCAAGGGCAAGGCGGCGGACATGCAGAACGCGGTTTCGCGCTCGATCAGCCTGAACCTGGCCAAGCAGCTCTATCTTGACGATGTGCCGGTCTCGAAGGAGGAGCTGCTCGAATCCATGGCCGAGATCGGCCGGAACGAGCCGGACACGACGATCTATGTGCGTGCCGACCGCAAGCTGCCCTATGGCGACGTGGTGGAGGTGATGCGCATTCTCCACGAGGCGAACATTACCCGCATGGCGCTGGTGACCGAGGCGGAGTAGATCCGGATGAACGCTTTCCAGAAAAAAGTGGCCTTGCGGGTGGTGGGCATACACTTGGCCGTCGTTTTCCTGGTGCTGGTGGTTCCTCTTTTGCGCGGGTGTTTCAGGAAAAAGCCCAACGAGATCGTGACCTTCATCGAATTCGGCGCCCCGGCGCCGCAGGTGAGCACCGAAACCGTTTCGCAGCTGCCCGATCCCGAGCCGCCCGCTCCGGCGCCCGAGCCGGAACCGGCACCCATCCCCGAACCGGTCAAGCCCAAGCCGATTCCAAAACCCAAGCCGAAGCCCAAGGTTGAAAAGCCAAAACCGAAACCCAAGCCCAAACCCAAGTGGAAACCGGTCGATCCCAAGAAAATAAAGATTGGCAAGAAGGTGCACGAAACCCCTTCCAAGCCGGCGATCTCCTCGGCGGAGATCTCGAAAGCCCTCTCCGGCATCGCGTCTTCCCCTTCCTCCGCGTCGACGGGCAACCCCAGCCAGTTCAACGCCTACGACGCGCAGGTATTCCGTATTTTTCTCGGAGCCTGGACGCGTCCGGGAACCCCTGGAATACGCCCCGTCATGGTGAAAATTTACTTTTTGCGCAACGGCCGCATTACCCGCCGGGTCATGACGCAAGGATCCGGGGATGCCTCGTTCGACCAAAGCGTGATGGCCGCGGTCAATAGCATTACGACGCTTCCCAAGCCCCCGGCGGGTTATCCCGATAATATTGTGGTACGCTTCAGCATTATCGACTAGGTTCCCCTCCATGGTTTGTTCAGGAGCAGAAAGAATGAAA
>WFRA01000331.1 GCA_015486775.1 Kiritimatiellales bacterium
GACCAACCTTCCATCCTCACCACCCCCACGCCCATGGGCAAAATAATATCGCCAAACTCGATCTCCCGATCGGTTCCGTGCCCAATCGGTTGGGAAGGGGTTCCTCCCGTGATCGTTCCGCTCGTCGGGCCGTCAATGATGGTGATCACCGGACGAATAAAGGCGGTATATTTATCGCCCAGCGGAATAGGTAGCACCGGTTGGAAGAGTGTCGTATTGATCCATTCGTGGCCATCCACGGCATCACCCGTAACGACGCTCCGGTTGTGCTGAAAGGAGAGGTTCCAGATTTGAGCGAGCGGATTGGCCAGCTCCTTGCTCAGCTCCTCCATGCTCTTTTCTTCGGCACGGGCGCCCGTCAAACCAATCCCCGCCAACAACAAAACCGCAATTCCAATATTTCCCTTCATCATTCCTCTCCTCCTTTATTTTCGTACCATTTTAGTACTTTATTCATCTTTATAGCGAGCGGATCGTTCGATTACAACAAAAAAATCTACTGTACCGGGGCAGTCAGCCGGGCGGCTCGAACCTTTAGCTTGAACCAGAACGATTTTTCATCGATGTCGGCCTGGATCATTTTCCGGGCATTGGAAAAATCGTCGGCAAACATTTCTTCCACCTTCTGGATAAATTCGGCGTCGGTGCAGGCGGCGGTAATCTCGAAGTTGAGCCGGAAGGAGCGGTTGTCGAAGTTGGCCGAGCCCACCGTCGCCATTTGGTCGTCGATCAGCATGGCCTTCCCGTGCAGGAAGCCGTTGGTGTATCGATAGATTTCGGTGCCGGTCAGGGTGGCTTCGTCAAAATAGGAAAAGGCGGCCAGATAGGGGATTTCGTGGTCGGCAATGTCGGGGATCAGGATTTTGACCTCCACCCCGCGCAGCCCGGCGAGTTGCAGCGCGGAAAGAACGGCGTCGTCGGGAATAAAATAGGGGCTGGAAATCCAGATGCGTTTCTGAGCCGAGTTGATGGCGTGCAGGAACATGAGCAACGCGGTTTCGGTCTCGTCCGCCGGTCCCGAAGGAATGATGAGCACAACACCATCGCTTGAAGGGCTGGCGGTGGGCGTCCACTTTAGTTCGGGAATCTCCTGGTCGGCGGCCCAGCGCCAGTCTACGGAAAAGGAAAACTGCGCCCCCAGCACCGCCGGGCCGGAAATCCGCACATGGGTGTCGCGCCAATGTCCAAAGGTTGGATCTTTTCCGAGATATTCATCCCCCACGTTGTGGCCACCGATCCAGGCCGTTTCCCCATCCACCACCACGAGCTTGCGGTGGTTGCGGAAATTGACCTGAAAGCGGTTGCGGATGCCCTTTCTTGAATTGAATGCCCGCACGGCAATGCCCGCCGCGCGCAGTTCGGAAAGATAGGCGCCGGGCAGATCGTGCGAGCCAATCTCGTCGTAGAGGAAATAGACCCTTACCCCCTGTTTCGCTTTTGCAACAAGGTGCCGCTTGACCCTTCGCCCCAGTTCATCGTCGTGGACAATAAAAAACTGGAGCAGGATATAGTGCTCCGCCGCATCGATCCCTTCCAAGATGCTATCGAAGGTTGCCTCGCCATCGATCAACAGCTCAATCTCGTTGCCCTTCAGGAAAGGGACGCCCGCGAGCAACTCCGCCGCATGGCCCGCGCTTTCCGCATCCATCTCGGGAACCCGGTAGGGGGCAACCGATTCCAGCACCGCCCGGTATTTTTCCTCCAGGTCGGTTTCCACCAATTTCCTAGCCGTGACATAGCCCTCGAAACGGCTGCGCCCAAAAACCCAATAGGCCGGAACCGCAATATAGGGGCAGGTGTTGAGCGAGATGGCCCAGGCGATGGAACCCTGGGGCGTGCGGGCCGTCATCATCGCAACAACCGACGATATGAACCCCAGCACATGGGCAACGATTGCGATGCCAATCCATAGCGTCATTTTTCTTCCCCGTTTCATTGGGGAAAGCTTACCATAAAATCAGCCGAACACAACAACGCTTCCACCCCGGCTCGGACTATCTTGCGGGGCGGCGGGAGGTTATTGCTCCACCAACACGCCAAGGTAGGTGACGACCAGGTCGGTGGAACCGGTGTTGACGATTTCGTGGATGTCGCCGGGTTCGACCACGATGGTAGTCCCGGTAGAAAAAACGTAGGCGACATCATCGATGCGGATTTCCCCGTATCCGGATTCGGCGGTGAAGATTTCCGCCATGTCGTTGTGAAAATGTGCCGGTGCCTTCTCGCCGGGCGGAAAGACGGCGCGGGAATAGGTGGTGATCGGCCCGACCTCGCCGTCGGCGACCATCTCGCGCTTGCGGATGCGTCCGTTGTGCGACACCCCCAGCTCCGGCAACTTGTCTATTTCGATCCGTTTCATAAATCCGGCTCCCAAAACTAAAGTGCCGACCCCCGCCAATGAAGCTTTTGAGCCAGAACGGAAAAATAGCTATGGCCGGGGAGCTGCAGGAAGCTGATCCGATGGGGGCTACGCCGGATTTCGATGCGGCCGCCCTGCCCGACCCTGTATTCGTCCTGTCCGTCGATGGAGAGAATCAGTTCCTTGGCGGCGCTGGCCACCTCGATTTCGATCCGGCTGGAGTTGGGTACCACCAGCGGGCGCGAGCCGAGGGTGTGCGGACAGATGACGTTGATCCCGAAGCCGCAGGTGCCCGGATGCAGGATTGGCCCGCCGGCGGAGAGCGAATGACCCGTGCTACCGGTGGGGGTGGAGACCATCATACCATCACACATGAAGGAGCCGACCGGCTCGCCGTCGATCGAAAGCCCAAGCGTGACGATCCGCGACGACGCGCCCCACCCCAGCACGACATCGTTGAGGGCAGGCTTGGCATCGAGCTCCTTGTCATCCGCGAAGATGCGGCATTCGATCACGTCGCGGGCAGAAATCTGGAGGGATCCGGAAGCCAGCGCTTCGAGGGCGGTAGCGACCTCGGTATCGCCCACGCTGGTCAGGAAGCCGAGGCTGCCAAGATTGATTCCCATGATTGGAACATTGGAACCGTGTAGCGCGCGGGCGGCATAGAGCACGGTACCGTCGCCCCCCATGGCGAGTGCCAGCTCCACCTGTTCCGGAAAGTCTTCGATAGGCAGGTATTCCGCGCCGATGGCTTCGGCGATCCCCGCATTCTCCGCGTAGAGGCCGAACCCGTGCCGGATCGCCTGCCGCCGCAATTCGGAAAGCACCTCCTCCGTGCGCGAACGCTTCGTGTTCACAATAACGCCAATCTTTTTCATGGTGGAAAGTATAGGAACCCCCGCCGGGGTTTCCAAGCCTTGGAACGTATCTTTATGCGGCTGGCCAGAGCAATGTGGAGCGGGCATTCCTGTCCGCCCCGGCGAACAAACCGCCCCGCACTCCCAACAAAAACCTATCATCCAGAGTGACGGCCGTCACTCTGGATGATAGGTAGAAAAACACAGGGAGGGAAATTATTTTCCCCCACGGACAGGAGCCGGCCTTGGAAACCCTATTTCCGCAGGGCTTCGAGATGGGCTTCGAGGGGGGTGGAGACGGAGGTTCCATCGTACTCTTTCTGGTTAAAGATGGCTTTGGCGGGTCTG
>WFRA01000332.1 GCA_015486775.1 Kiritimatiellales bacterium
AAATTGATCGTGGCTGATCGGACGGGGCGGTATGCCTGTGCACCGACTCCGGCCATCAAGGTGGACGGCCGCATTTGGAAAGGATATACGGAGCGGCTGGATCCCAACTCGCAAGGCTATACCGACTATCGGATTTTCTTCATGTCGGCAGCCACCAATGCGGATCTGCTTGCGGCATCGAGCTGGACGCGCTCCAATGGAGTGGAATTCGATTCCGTCCCGGATCATTGGATCAATGCCAAGTTTCCCGGTTGGTTGGAGCCCGCCGTGGTTGAGTATCCCGCCGGCTCTGGCAATGTGCTTGCCATCTGCCGGATGGATACTTGGCTCAGAAGCTCCGACACGCTCGCCCTCTCGGGCTATGCCGCTGGCAACCCCCGCTACGGGCTGGCCACGGCCGTCGCCGCGACCAGCCCGACGGTTGCGGATTTTGACGAGACCGATCCGGACAGCTGGCTGGCGTTCCCGGGCGGGCAGACCAAATTCACCATCCGCTACGATTCGGCGAGCGGGTTGTACTGGTCGGTGGCCAACATCATCGCCAACCAGCATGGCGGCACCGATTGGACAACAAGCCCGATGCACCAGCGGAATGTTCTCGCGCTGGTCAGTTCCAGCGATTTGCAGACGTGGACCCAACATGAAAAAACCATCCGCTGGAAGGAGGGGGATATTCTCAGCAAAACCGGGAAGTTCGGATTCCATTACGCCGACTGGCAGTTTGACGGCGACGATATCGTCTACGTGATCCGCAACAGCTGGGACGGGGATACCTACCACGATGCAAACTATTTCACCTTCCATCGGATCCCCAATTTCCGAACCTCTTCGTCGGCAGGCTCCGCGCCTGATCGCGGGGCGGCGGCGGAGTCGATGTTCGCCTGCGGTTCCGTGGCGGCCGAGGATGGCTTTGTGGTGGAGAGTTCCGAAACCTCCAACGCGGGAGGATTCGCCAATGCAACCAGCGAAAGCGACCGGGCGTTGTGCGCAGGCGATACCGATCAGAACAGTCAGGTGAAAAGTATTCTTTCCTTTGATACCTCGGCACTGCCGGATGATGCGACCATTACCGCCGCCGTGCTGAAAATGAAGAGGGGCGCCCTGTCCGGAACCAATCCCTTTGCAACGCATGGTCGCTGCTATGTGGACATCAAGGGTGGAAGCGGGTTCAGCGGATCAACGATTCTTCAAATGCAGGACTTCGAGGCACCTGCCGACGCGGAACAGGTTGCTCTGGTCAGCGATGTTTCGGGGGGCGACATCGCCACCGCACAGATCGATACATCCGGACTGGCGTTTATCAACCGGACGGGCAAAACCCAGTTCCGGATTTCCTTCGCAATGGACGACAACGACGACTCGGGCTGGGACTATGTGGCCTGGTATTCCGGAAATTCCTACAACGCCACCAACCGTCCCGTGCTGGAGATAACATATCAATAACCGTACTCTTACGGTTTGAATTGCTGGAAAGATGGAAGAATGGATTTTTGGAAGAAAAACCGGCGTGACCGGACAACGTGTCACCGAATGGGTAATATGAACCGAATTTTCCGTTCATGGAGTATTTGCAGCCATCCCGTCTTCCAACCATCCATGTGCAATCATACAAGATTGCGGTCAATAAGTATTTGACTTCATAAAAGAGCCAAGCTCATTATGGCAGACATAAAAGAAAAAGCAGGTGAGGTAATGGTGATGACGGCATCAGAGCGGGTTTTGCAGTGGATTGAAGCGTATATTGAAAAAAAACGGCTGGGTGTCGGCGACAGCTTGCCGGGCGAGTATGATATTATGGAACAAACAGGCATGGGGCGTTCTTCGGTGCGCGAGGCGCTGACTGCATTGAAGGTGCTGGGGATCATCCAATCCCGGCGCAAAGGGGGGATCCGGATCATCCGCGATCCGGTGATGCTGGAGCTTCGCCACTATTTTGCCGACCAGTACGACGATACCGCACGTTACAAGGATGTTCTGGAATTCCGCGCTACCATGGACTGGGGTCTGGGGCCCCTCGCCATGGTGCGGATAAAGGATTCCACCATCCAATCCCTGCGGCAACTGTTGCGGGAGGTGGAGGAGCAGGCTGTTGACGCGGAGGATATCACCCGGGCGGAAATCGAGTTTCACCGGATTCTCACGGCGGGTTGCGGAAATCGGTTGGCCGGGGTTTTTGTCCATCTGTACGAACCCATTTTCCACGCGCGCAGTCCGGGCATTACCGATGGATTTTCCCGGTTTCCGGATTATGTGGAGCTGTGGAGCGCAAAGCACAGGAGCCTTCTGGACGCCCTCGAATCCCGGGATTGGACGCGGTTCTCGAAAGCATTGAAAAACCACACCCTCGGGTACATGCCCTGGCCGGAGGATTGCCTGTGAAGGTGGATGCGGCGACAGGGCTCAGCTTTTCACCGCTCATGCTGGGCACGGTCCAGTTTGGGCTGGACTATGGCATCGCCAACCAGGGCGGCAGGCCGGAATACCAAACCTGCCGGGATATCGTGACCTGCGCGCTGGAGGCGGGGATCAACTGTTTCGACACGGCGGCGGCCTACGGGGAGAGCGAGCAGGTGCTCGGCAGGATCATTTCGGAACTCAATGTTGCCGACCAGGTGGTGGTGGTGAGCAAGAACCGGCCGATCAGCGATCTGGATGTACCTGCGGGGCAGGTGCCGGAATTTATCGAAAGCTCCCTCGTCCAATCATTGGAAAACCTCCGGATGGAGTCGTTGCCGGTCTTCCTGTTCCACCGCGACAGGGATTTGCCGTGGATGGAGGCGTTGCACACCATGAAGGAGAGAGGGCTGGTCGGGCGTGTCGGCATTTCGGTGGATACGGCCGAGGGCGCTGAGCAGGCGGTCGGGAATGGTTTGGTCGAAGCCATCCAGCTTCCGCACAACCTGTTCGACCGCCGCTTTTCCCGGACGGTTTTCGAGAAGCTCCACGAACGCAAGATAAAGCTGTTTGTCCGGAGCACCTTTTTACAGGGATTGCTGCTGATGCCGGAGGAACGCATCCCCGCCCATCTGGGTGCAATCCTCCCGGTTCGCCGGAAGCTGGAGCGGTTGGCCGCTGAGGCCGGCATTTCCATGGTTGAACTATGCCTCCGGTATGGCTTGAGCTTCCCGGCCATTACCAGTGTGCTCATCGGCGTCGATTCCGTCGAGCAGTTGCGTGAAAACGCGGCCATGGCCCGGCGCGGCCCGCTGGAGGAATCCCTACTTAATAAAATCGATGAATGTGTGCCAAAATTTCCGGAGTCGGTTGTTCGACCCAGCCTTTGGAAACAGAACGATTGAAACCGCCAATGAACGCGAATGGACGCGAATTTTATGACAAGACAACAAAGGACAGGATGATTTTATGCCGCAGCCAGAGTACGGATTAGCGTCTATTCGCGTTCATTCGCGGTAAAACCTAAAAGGAAATATAAGATGATTTACGACACATTCGAGAATGCAGATAACTATTTCAATGTTGGAGAACCCCTGCGCAAGGCGCTGGATTTTGCAAAGAGCTTTGACCAATCCCAGCCGGACGGCCGATATGAAATCGATGGCGACAACATTTTCGCCAACGTCATGAGCTACACCACAAAGGCCGCTGAGGAGCTTAAGTTCGAGGGGCACAAAACCCATATTGACGTTCAGCTGCTGCTGGAGGGCGAAGAGCTTATGGATGTTTATTTGGGCAGGGATCTTGAGGTGGACACCCCCTATTCCGAAGAGGGCGATGCCGCCTTGTTCCAGGCTCCGGAACTTTTTTCGACGGTTGTGCTCAAGCCGGGGCGCTTTGCGGCAGTTTTCCCCGACGACCTGCATCGGCCGAGCCGGATGGTGGACGATCCGCAACCTATTCGCAAGATGGTCGTCAAGGTGCGCATGGCGTAAGCAGTTTTTTTAACCGCGAGAGAACGCAGGGAACGCAAAAAGTTGAAGAAGGGCATTGTTATTTGTGGAGGAGTCGCTCTGGAGTGCGCAAGCTTGATTGCGCTTTTGAAAGCGGCGTCGAGCCGCCGCACGCCAAGGCACCGCTTCGCGGCGCAGTTTTACGAACCTGAGCAAAAAATTATCGAGGAAAGGAACAAATGATGAATCTAGGTGTAATAGGATTAAGCGAGGGTAACGGCCATCCATATAGTTGGTCGGCGATTGTCAATGGCGACTTTAACGAAGAGGCCATGGCCGATTGCGGCTACCCCACCATCCCGGCCTATCTGGGTGCCAATCGGGATACCTTGGGGATCGAAGGCGCCCGGGTTTCCCATATCTGGACACAGGATAGCGATCTTTCGCGGCATGTTGCAAAGGCATCGCATATTGAAACCGTGGTGGATCTGATGGAGGATCTGATTGGCAATGTGGATGCGGTTTTGCTTTCCCGGGATGATCCGGAAAACCACAAAGCCATGGCCAAGCCATTCATCGATGCCGATGTCCCGATCTTTATCGACAAGCCGCTGGCGTTTAATCGCGAGGATCTGGATTGGTTTGCCGAGCAGGTGGCAAACGGCAAATTTATTATGTCCAGCTCCGCTTTGAGATATTCAGCCGGGAACCAAAGCATGAGGGAACACCTTCCAACCATTGGAAAGGTCAAGCTGGCCGTTGCTGTGGGTGCCAAGGATCTCCGCAAATATGCCATTCATTATCTTGAAGGCATGATTGCATTCCTAGGGGATCCCAAGGTTCTCAATGTCCAGCACGTCGGCGAACCGGGGAAGGATATTCTTCGCCTGGAGCTGGATGGCGGTATTTTGGCCACCGTGCATGTCTTCAAGGGTCTCGCTGGCGGAGAACTTAATATCTACGGCGACCAAGGGGTTTTGAATGTCAGCCATGGCGGCGCCTATGTCTGTTTCCGGGCGCAGCTCGTCGATGCGATCCGCTCCTTCAGGGAGGGGCGCCCTCGGCTGGATTTTTCAAAAACATACAACATTGTCAATGCCCTTGTTGGAGCCCGAGAGAGCTTGGAACAGGGCGGCAAAAAAATAGACTTAACATAAACGGAGTTAGAAGCATGCAAATGAGACC
>WFRA01000333.1 GCA_015486775.1 Kiritimatiellales bacterium
GGCAGTGTCAGATGTGTATAAGAGACAGATCCAGTATCCCTCCGGATCCTTGAAGCCTTCCGGGATGCCCTTGGCATTGGGCGGGAAGCAGGGGGCGGAGACCCCCCGCTGCTTGAGCACTTCGGCGCGGATCGGTTCGTTGGCCCAGTAGACATCCGCGCGGGGATTGCTTTTCTCGGCGAGGAGGCGGTTCATGACCCCGGTGCCCTTGGCCTCCTCCGTGTCGTAGACCGCTTGCACCCGTATGCCGGTCTCCCGCTCGAAATCCTTCAGGATGGGTTCCGAAAAAATCTGGTCTTCGGAAACATACACCACCACCGTCCGGATCTTTTCTAGTGTTTGGAAATACCGCCGGAGAGCCACGCCGCCGCCGACCGCGCAGAGCAGCAGCAGCAGGAGCGGGAGCCACCGCTTCATTTCGCGGCTACCGAAAAATCGTCGAAGGAGGTCGCGGCATCGGCCTTGGTCCACAGCCCTGTTCCGCCGGGTTCCGCAAAGAGCTTGCTTGTGCCCTCCAGCAGCTTCTTGCCGTCGAGCCAGCCCTCGAAGCGGTCACCCTGCTGGACGATCCGGAGGGTGTGCCAGCCCGCGTCCAGGGCAACCTTGGCCGAGGCCAGCATTTTGCGGTGCCCTTCGTGGACGGAATAGATGCGGAAGTTGTCCTCCAGCGGGTTGAAGCGGGCGATGTAGTAGTTGTCCTTGTCCTTTGCCCGCCAGATCACGCCGCCGCCCTGGTCTTCCTTGCCCGCCTTGGCCTTGAAGCGCACCTGGATCTCGCCGTCCATGAAGGGGATGGCGTCCGTCCAGCAGAGGTTGAAGGTTTTGGATGCCGTGTGGTTGGGCGAAGTCAGCGCCAGCACCTTCTTGCCCGAGGGCGCGGACTTGTCCTCGACCACCTGCCAGGTGGCCAGCGGCCCGCGCCCCCGCGTGGCCTCCACCTTCCAGCCATTGGGAATCTTGCCGACCGCCACCTGCTCAAAGTTCAGCAAGGTGTTTTTTTCCTCGCCGCGAGCCACGCCCGAAAGCAGCAGGGCGAGTGCGGCAACGGCAATCCGGTTTGCGCAATGGTTGGTCTTCATGGAATCCTCCTTGTGGAAATGAATTCAACGGCATTCCGAATCTCGAATATCGAATAAGAAATGTCAAAGGAATAGGGAGGGAACCACGGAAAAAGCAACGAAACGGGAATGTGTCACAATTCGTTGCTTCTTGTTATTCGGTGGATTCTTTCAGGCACAAAAACACCGAAAGAGGAGCGGCTTGGTGTGCATGTTTAAAAGCGGCATCGAGCCGCCGCACTCCAAAAAGCTCCGCAAAGTAGGTTAAGCGTCCCGCTTGACCCCGGCTCCGAACACAGATGGAAAAGTTTTGGATCGCTAATCGCGCGAATGGGGAAGAGGGATTTTATAGATTCGTGCGATTCGCGATCAAACATTTTCAAAACTCTCTTTTGGAGCGGCTTGGTGTGCATATGCCGAGCTGGGGCTCGGCGTTCCCGGGAGCTCTCACTTCCGCTGGGTCTTCAGGCGGAAAAAACGGCCGTTCAGGAAGCAGGCGAGCCGCCTGCGGTACAATTCGTGTCGGCGTTCCAACCATCGTCTACTTTTTCAAATGGTGGCGAAAGCTATGGATACTGTCCGGGGACGGAGAGGCCGGTGGCGGCGTCGAGCCCGAACATGAGGTTCATGTTCTGCAGGGCGTTGCCCGCCTGCCCCTTCATCAGGTTGTCGATGTGCGAGATGACCCGCAGGCGGTTGTTGCGCACGTCCACGTCCACGGTCAGGTTGCAGAAGTTGGTGCCGCGCACGTCGGCGATACTCGCCGGGACGGAAGCGTCTTGCACCCGCACGAAGGGGTTGTTTTTGTTGAATTCGCGGTAGATCTCCACCACCTCGTCGGCCGTCTGGCCACCGAGCGTGGCGTAGAGGCTCGACATGATGCCGCGGCAGACCGGCACCACCTGCGCGGTGAAGGTGATCTGCACGTCGCTGCCGGCCAGTGCGCCGAGCTCCTGCTCCACCTCGACCACATGCTGGTGCCCGGCGAGCTTGTAGGCGTTCATGTTGTCGTAGCGGTTGGGATAGTGGAAGGCGGCGTTGGGCTTCTTGCCCGCGCCGGAAACCCCGGTCTTGCAGTCGCAGATAATGCTCTTGGGGTCGATGATGCCCGCGTCCACCGCCGGGGCGAGGCCGAGGATGCAGCTCACGGCAAAGCATCCCGGGTTGCCGGCGAGCATCTGAGTTTCGCCGATTTCGTGCAGCTCCGGCAGGCCGTAGACCGTTTCCGTCAGCAGGGCGGGCGATTTGTGCAGCGGGTCGAGACCGATAAAGTTGGCATACTCCGCATACTGCTCCGACGTGCCGAAGCGGAAGTCGCCGCTATAGTCGATCACCTTGGCACCGCGCTCCAGCTCCACCCCGGCGTTGGCCATCCCAACTCCGTCCGGCGTGGAGAAAAAGACCACGTCGAATTCCTCCTGAGCCGAGGGGTCGTCCGGCGCCACGATCACCTCGTCGCAAAAGCCCCGCAGATGCGGAAAGACATCGCTCATTTTCCGGCCCGTGTCCGAAAGGCTCACCAAGCAGCCGATCTCCGCCTCCGGATGGCGCAGCAACAGCTCCGTAATTCCAACCCCGCCGTATCCCCCGGCACCCACGATTTTTGCTCTGATCATCGTTTTCCCCTAAAACCCACTCACATCTCGCGGTACCGAATGTGCATTCATTGTGTGTGCGTAGTCAACGCTTCTTTTCCTGGTGCCAACAGTACCCGTAATCTTACCACTTCCGCCCGCCGGACGAATCGGGTGCCGAAAAACGCTCCCATAACGAGTGCCAGCCTGCATTCTTTTCAAGATTCGAGCGAATCGGTTGTTTCCTGGACGGAACCAGACCTTCCATCCCAGGGTTGGGCGAGGTTTTCGCGGGAAAAACACCTCCCGCCGCGCATCTGGACACAGCCCTGCGCTGCCATGGCCTCCGCCATGCCCACTCGGCACCAGTTATGGAC
>WFRA01000334.1 GCA_015486775.1 Kiritimatiellales bacterium
CTCGTCGGCCAGCTCGCGGATCGGCAGCGGACACTCCGGATGCGCCATAACAACGGCGTTGGGGTGCTCCTGCTTCTCCCGCAAAATATCGGTGTCGCGAATGCGCGAATGGGTCGGGCAGTAGCCGTCCCAGATAATCATTTCACGGCCCAGCTCCTGCTGGACATAGTGGCCGAGGTGGGTGTCCGGCACAAAGATGATTTCCTTGTCCGCCGGAATCGAGCCGACGATCTTCATGGCATTGGAGGAGGTGCAGCAGAGGTCGCACTCGGCCTTGACTGCCGCGCTGGTGTTGACATAGCAAACCACCACGGCACCGGGATGTTCCGCCTTTTTGGCGCGGAGCTGTTCCGCAGTAATCATGTCCGCCATCGGGCAACCGGCAAAACGATCGGGCAGAAGGATCTTTTTTTCTGGGCTCAAGATCGCTGCGGTCTCGGCCATAAAATGTACGCCGCAAAAGACGACCACATCCTCATCGAGCTCAGCGGCCTTGCGGCTGAGTTCAAGCGAGTCGCCGGTAAAGTCGGCGATGGCCTGCACCTCATCGGACTGATAGTTGTGCGCAATAATAATCGCGCCGCGCTCGCGCTTGAGTTCCTGGATTTTTTCTTCTATCGATTTCATGGGTTCCCTTCAAAACGAGTGCGTATATAAAACGACAGGGGTTAAAAAACAAAGCAAAAATAATACTATTTGGGTTCTATTGGCAAATCGCTGGGCAAAACGGGTGTTCCTCTCTATTTCCGCGAGCGCTTGGCCAAAGTGATGTAGCCGAGGATGCCGTTGGAGATGCCACGGGCGACGGCTTCGCGATAGTTGGCCTCGATCATCAACGCCTCTTCTTCGGGATTGGAGAGGAAGCCGCACTCGACGAGCGCGGCGGGGCAGGAGGTGTTCTTGAGGACGGAAAAGCGGGCGCGGCGCAGCCCGCGGTCGGAACGCTTGGTGGTCTTGACCAGGTTGCTCTGGATGGAGAAGCCGAGTACCGCGTTGGCGGCATCGTGCAGGTTGCCCTTGCCGGCCGACTTGTCGCCCCCCTTCCCGTAGTAGTTGCTGGAGTCGCTTCCAGCAACGGACATGATGAAGGTCTCCACGCCACTGGCACCCGGATCCCCCGCGCTGTCGGCGTGGATGCTCACGAAAAGGTCGGCGTCGGCCTTGGCGGCAAACGTGCTGCGCTGGGGCAGCGGGATGAAGGTGTCGTCGGTGCGGGTCATGCGAACCTTTATCTTTTTGGCTTCGAGATGCGTCTTGACCCGCTTTGCGATGGAGAGGACGGCCAGCTTTTCGTAGACCTTGCGCTTGCCGACCGCCCCAGAATCCTTGCCGCCGTGGCCGGGGTCGAGCACCACGGTGGTTGGAACTCCCGGCGGCATGAAGGCGTAGGAGCGCATGATGGGGTCGATGAGCTTCTTGAAGTCAACCTCGCGGATCGCCCACCCCCGGCCGCCCTTGCGGCAGGGGTGGTGCAGCCAGACCATCACGCCGTTGATCCAGGCACGGCGGCTGTTGGTCTCCACCTCGATGGAGTTCCACTTGTTCTTCATCACCACCTTTTTTCCAGAGGTCGACGAGGTCATGGAATAGAACCGCGCAACATAGGAAAGCGCGACGGTCGCGGAAGTGGATGCGGAAGCCGCCAAGGCCGGAACCCCGGCACCGGCAAGCAACACGATCCGGGAAATAAATAGCTGTCTGGTTGTCGAATGCATCTATGCCCTGAAAAACCTGAACCCTACTAAAACCGAATATTGTTTGGAAAGAGCCGAATGAATCCGTTTTAATCCCGCTCCATGAGAATCAGAGGCATTGGCGAGCAATTACGCTCCGGACTCCGCAAGGGGCTGGCCGGCATCGCCTTGGTCATGCTTGTCGGCGTGGTCGGCTACCACCTGATCGAGGGGTGGAACTGGTCGGACAGCTTCTATATGACTCTGGTCACCGTCTCCACGGTCGGCTTCGCGGAGGTGCATCCGCTATCCCCCCCGGGCCGGCTCTTCACCTCCCTGCTCATCTTTTTCGGAGTCGGGCTGATGGCCTACAGTCTCAGCCGCCTCGTTGAATTCCTATTCCAGCGCAGCCTGACCAATGTCCTCGGGAGAAGAACCATGATGAAAAAAATCGCCCAAATGAAACAGCACAGCATCGTCTGCGGCTATGGCAACACCGGCAGCCGGGTCGTTGCCGAACTGCTGGCCGAAAAGAAACCCTTCGTCGTGGTCGAGCAGGACAAGGAGATTGCCGAGCAGCTCGGCGAGCAGGGCATCCCGCATGTCGTCGGCGACGCCACCGAGGAGGAGACCCTCGAAGCCGCCAACATCTGCCATGCCGACTCGCTCGTGGCCACGCTCAATAGCGATGCCGAAAACCTGTTCCTCACGCTGACCGCCAGCGGCCTCTGCCCCGACCTGCGTATCATCGCCCGCGTGAACGCCCCCGGCAGCACCCGCAAGTTCCAGAAGGCCGGCGCGGCGCGCGTCATCTCGCCCATCGCCTCCGGTGCCAGCCAGATCGCCCAGCTCATCACGCGCCCCGCCATCGTCGACCTCATCGAACTGGTGGCCAAGGGCAAGAACATCGCCCTGCAGGTGCTTGAGCATCCCATCGACGAAGAGAGCGACCTGCTCGGCAAAACGCTGGCCGAGGCTCGTGTGCGCCAGACCCTCGGCGGGATGGCCATCGCCATCAAGCACAGCGCCGGCGGCACCACCTTCGACCCCGGCCCCAACGCCCGGCTCAAGCTCGGCGACACGCTCGTCCTCATCCACAAGCCAGAAGAGGGGGAATAGCACACGACCACCCCGATATTCCTATCAAATAATCCTGTGGAGGCGTATCCCGTGGTTTAGCCCGTTGCCTTATCCCGGTTGGCTTTCGGGGTGGAAAAAGAGGCGGTGGGCAAAGCGGGCGGCACCGGTCTTCATGGCGTGCTGCGCGTCGGTGCTGGCCACGGGGTCAAGCGCGGCGATCTCGTCGGCGTCGAAGAGGGTGGCGAGGCCTTCGATGAAGGCGTCGCGGACGACCGGAAAGATCGATGCGAGCGGCCCGGTGACAACCAGTCGCTCGCTCTGGACGATCTGCAGCGGCCAGCAGAGTCCGCTACCCAGCAAGCGGGCGGCGTTGCGGGCGGCCTCCACCGCCTTGGGGTTGCCTTCCAGCACGGCATTGCGCAGCTCGTCGAGGGTTCCAATGGCTGGATCGCCGAGTGTTTCGATAATCGACCATCCCCCGGCAAAGGTTTCGAGGCATCCGCGCTTCCCGCAGTGGCAGGGCGGCCCGTCGCGCTGGATGCGAACATGCCCGATCTCGGAGAGCAGCGTGTCGGTGGAGTGCGAGATGAGGCGGTCGCCCACCCCCGCCGTGGCACCAACGCCCAGATCCCAGAACACCACCATAGTCCGCGTTTCCGGGGGGAGTTTGGCGGCCTCTCCGTAGTAGAAGGCCAGGCCCAGCGAGCCGCAGAAGCAGGGCAGCCCGAAGGTTTCGCCGACCCATTGCGGAAAGTCGATTCCGTTGAGCGCCGGGAAGTTGGCCGCAATGCGGATGACGCTGCTTTTCGGTTCGAACAGGCCGGGAACCCCAACGTAGACCTGCCGGATGGATGTTCCCCCAAGCCGCTGTGCCTCGGCGAGCGCGGCATTGATGAAAGCCTCCACCTCGCCCAGAAGCTCCGCCCCGTCCGCGATCCCGCTCAGATCCCGGCGTTTCTCGAAAAGCACGTTTCCCGCAAAATCGACCAGCGTTCCCTGGAAAAACGGCACATCGAAAACCAGCGAGAGGCAGAGGTTTTTTTTCTTTTCGACCTCCCAGATAATGGTACTC
>WFRA01000335.1 GCA_015486775.1 Kiritimatiellales bacterium
GCGTGCCACGATGGCGGTGCCGGTCTTGCCGAACTTGGCTTCCATCAGATAGGCGAGGTAAACGGAGACTAGGATGCCGACGAGCACGCCGATGCGGGTGGCGAATACGCCGCCGCCCGATTTTTTGCGATCCATGGATTCCTCCACCAGGTCGCGGCCGAGCGAGGTGCCCATCACATGGAACTGGCTGCTGAGCGTGCTCATAGCGGCCGAGATGAGCGTGAGCATGAAGAGTACGCTGAACCACTCGGGCATCGCGCTCTTGAGATACATCGGGATGATCGACTCCACGCTGCCCTTGGCCGCCACGATGGAGACCTTGCCCATGGTTTTGTAGAAATAGACGTTGGAGAGGGCACCGACAATAAAGGCCACGCCGGTCATCATCATGATGAAGATGCCGCCGATGGGGATGGCGCGGTTGAGCTCCTTATTGCTCTTGACGGTCATGTAGCGGACGGCCAGCTGCGGCTGGGCCAGCACGCCAATGCCCACGCCCATGACGATGGTGCTCACCAGCACCCACCAGAGCGGGGCGCCGAACTTTGGCATGGCGGTCCAGCCCTGGTGCCCGCCGGCCTGGAGCTTGGCGGGCACGAGGTTGGCCATGTCGGTCAGGCTCTGGTGCGCGGCGGTCACGCCGCCCATCTTGGCGTAGGTCAGGATGAGCAGGGCGGTCATGCCGACCAGCATGATGGTTCCCTGCAATGCATCGGTGTACATCACGCCCTTGATGCCGCCCATGATGACATAGAGGGCGATGATGGCGGAGAAGGCAAAGAGCGCGACATTGTAGTCCATCGACAGTTGCGAGGAGATGTACTTAACCGCGCCGGTCAGCACGGCCGAGGCGTAGAGCGGAATGAAGAGGAAGATGATGACTCCCGCCGCGCCTTGAATGAAGCGCGACTGGAAGCGGCGCCCGAGCAGCTCCGGGAAGGTATGCGCGTCGAGGCGCAGACCCATCTTGCGGGTACGCCCGCCAAACACCCAGAAGGCAATGAAGATGCCGACAAAAATATTTAGGAAGGTGAGCCAAAGCAGATCCAGCCCGAACACGCCCGCCGCGCCGCCAAAGCCGATGATGGCCGAGGTGCTGATGAAGGTGGCACCGTACGACATCGCCATGACGTAGGGGTGGACGTTGCGCCCGGCCAGCATGTAGTCGGTAGCCGATTTCGTGGTTTTGTAGCCCCGGAAGCCGAGGTAGCCCACGATGCACAGGTATGCGAGAACAATGATAATCATTAAAATAGACATGGTGGTTTCCTCCTAGAGTTCTTCTTCAACGCGATCTTCTTCTTCGGCCCATTGCCTGATTTCTTCTTCAGGCTCGGAGTCCGGATCGTCCTGGTTCCACTTGAGGATTCCCCAGACCAGACAGAACAGCGCGCTGACAATGCAGAGAACAAAGGCAGCAACTACCCATGGATCTTCTATACCTAGCATTACATCCCCCTTTCATTTACATGTTTTAATGTACGGAACAGGTTTGCCATTTCAAAACCGCTTTGGCAATTCATGATTTCAACTATTTTCAGCTCTTATTAATTAAATTATGATACTAGTTGTCATGTTTTTGCCGCTTTTTGTTGAAAAGGGGATTTGCGCCCATCGGGGTGCGTGGTAGGCTCCGCGCTTTGACCAATGCTGGAGAATGCGGATGAAGGCGAAGGAGTGGATTTCAGGCCTGCGGGTCTACGAGCCGGGCAAGCCGATCGAAGAGCTAGCGCGCGAACTGGGCTTCGACGATGTTGCGGAAATCGTGAAGGTGGCCTCGAACGAAAACGAGCTCGGTCCGTCGCCCATGGCCATCGAGGCCATGCAGGAGGCGGTTGGCGAAATGCACCGCTATCCCGACGGCGGTGCCTTCTACCTCAAGCGCAAGCTCGCCGAAAAGCTGGAAGTGGATCCGAAGAACCTGCTTTTTGGCTGCGGCAGCAACGAGCTGATTGTCTTTCTCTGCCACGTCTTTCTGGAACGGGGGCTGAATCTGGTGATGGGCGCCGAGGCCTTCGCCGTCTACTTTCTCGCCGCCGCGCTTTATGAAGGTGAAACCATCCGCGTTCCAATGCCTGAACATACCCACGACCTCGAAGCCATGCTCGCGGCCATCACTCCCGAGACCCGGCTCGTGGCCGTCTGCAACCCCAACAACCCCACCGGCACCGTGGTCGCGCAGGAAGCCATCGACCGCTTTGTTGAAAACCTGCCCGACCACGTGGTCGCCATTTTCGACGAGGCCTATTTCGAGCTCATGCCCGAGGAGCAAAAGCCCGACGTGCTAAAGCACATCCGCGCCGGGAAGCAAAATCTCGTCGTGCTGCGCACCTTCTCCAAGGCCTACGGGCTGGCCGGCCTGCGCATCGGCTACGCCATCGGCCACCCCGAAACCATCGACCTGCTCAACAAGGTGCGCCAGCCCTTCAATGTGAACGCCATGGCGCAGGCCGCCGCCATGGCCGCGCTCGACGACGTCGCCCATCTGGTCGAAACCCGCGAAATGGTTTTCCAAGGCTTGGAATTTTTCGAACGCGAACTTCCAAGGCTTGGAATCGAAACCGTACCCTCCGGCGCAAACTTTATCCTCGCCAGGACCGGCAACGGGCGCGAGGTGTTCCAGGCGTTGCAAAAACGCAAGGTCATCGTCCGGCCCATGGATCCCTACGGCCTGCCCGACCACATCCGCATCACCGTCGGAACCCCCGAACAAAACCAAACCACGCTCGACGCACTCAAGGAGACGCTAAAATGAACATTCCCTTCAAAGAAAACGATCTGATCCTCTTTACCGGCGACAGCATCACCGACGGAACCCGCAACCGCGAATGCCGTTTCGAAGACCCCGCCGCCCTGGGTGCGGGCTATGTCTCGATCCTGGCGGGGAAGCTCGGGTACGAACAGGCCGGGCTCAATCTCGGGTTCCGCAACACCGGTATCAGCGGCGACCGCTCCTGCGACCTGCTCGCCCGGTGGGATGCCGACTGCATCGACATCCAGCCGGACTGGCTCTCCATCCTCGTGGGGGTCAACAACACCTGGCGGCGCTACGACGCCAACGATCCGACCCCCGACGAAACCTTCGAGTCCGAATGCCGCCAGCTACTCGAACGGGTGAAAGGCGGCACCGCCGCCAAGCTCGTTCTCTGCTCGCCCTTCCTGCTTCACGTCAACGAAAACATTGCCCGCATGCGCGAAGACCTCGATCCAAAGATTGGAATCCTCAGGCAGCTCGCCGGGGAGCATGGCGCCGCCTGGGTCGATTTCGATGCCGCCTTTTCCGCCGCGTGCGACCGGAAGCCGCCGGCCTACTGGGCCTTCGACGGCGTACACCCCACCATCGCTGGCCACGCGCTCATGGCTAGGACGTGGCTCGAGGCGATCGGCGGCTAGCGGATCCCAGCTTTCTACATCACGATTTCGCTCATCTTGAAGATGGGCAGGAACATGGCGACCACGACCGTGCCGATGATGCCGCCGACGAAAACCATCAGCAGCGGCTCGATCAGCGACGTGATGCCGGCGAGCATGGTTTCCACCTCGCTGTCGTAGAATTCGGCCACCTTGTCCATCATCTCCTCCACCTGGCCGGTCTTTTCGCCGGCGGAAAGCATATGGACGAGCATGCGCGGATAGTATTTGTTGGTCTCCAGCGCCCGGGAGAGGGGTTCGCCCTCCTCGATGGTTTTTCGGGCGTTTAGGAGGGAGTCGCCAATCACGCGGTTGCCCGTGGCCAGGCCGACGATTTCTAGCGATTCGATAATCTGCACGCCGCTGTGCATCAGCTGGGCGAAGGTGGAGGCAAAGCGGCTGACGGCGATCTTGGTGGCCAGCTCGCCCAGCCCCGGTACCTTCAGGCGGAGCTCGTCGATCTTGTATTGCCCCTTGTCGGTTTTGTAGTAGCGCTTGAAGGCGTAGACTAGGCCGGAAACCCCGGCGATCATGACGTACCAGTACGAAGTCAGCAGATGGCTGAAGTCCAGTAATGCCTGCGTCAATCCCGGGAGCTCCGCCCCGAAATCGGAAAACATGCCGACGAAGACTGGAAGAATGAACATGATCAGAGCCGTGGCCAGCAGGAAGGCGACCACAAGCACCACGCTCGGATACATCATGGCCGACTTTACCTTGGCACGCAGCCGGTTGCTCGATTCCAGGAAGGTGGCCACCCGCGAACAGGTATCGGGCAGGATGCCGCCGACCTCCCCCGCCCGCATCATGCTGATGTAGAGCTCGTCGAAGATGCTCGGGTAGTAGGCCAATGATTCGGAATACATCGCACCGCCCTCGACCCGGGTGCGGATGCCGTTGATGACCGGCTTGAAGTTTTTGTTGTCGGTCTGCTCCTCCATGGCACCGAGCGTCTGCACCAGCGGCATGCCCGCCGCGAGCATGGCCGACATCTGCCGGGTGAAGATGGAAAGTTCCTTGAGCCTGATTTTTCGCGCGCCCCGCACGATGGGGAGCGCCCCTTTTGCCTTGATTTTTTTTGTTGCCATAATGTTCCTAGTGTTCGCTGGTTACGCGCATGATTTCTTCGATGGTGGTGACGCCTTCCCGGACGCGATCCAGACCGGCCTCGCGCAGGGTGCGCATGCCGTTCTGGATGGCGATTTTTGCGATTGCGTCGGCTTCTGTATTGTTTAAAACCGTTTTGCGGATCACATCGTTCACCAGCAGGATTTCCATGATGCCGCCGCGACCCTTGTAACCGATGCTGTTGCATTTGGGGCATCCGGTCTTCTGGTAGAACTGGGCATCCGCCAGCGTGGTGGGGTCGATCCGGTTCTTTTTCAGGGTTTCAAGAGGAATGTCGATCTCCTTTTTGCAGACCGGGCAGAGCCGACGGTAGAGGCGTTGCGCCTGGGTGAGCAGGAGCGACGAGGCGAGCATGAAGGGTTCAATCCCCATGTCGATCAGGCGGGCGATGGCACCGGCGGCATCGTTGGTATGCAGGGTGCTCAATACCAGGTGGCCGGTCAGGGCGGCCTCGACGGCAATCGTCGCTGTCTCCTTGTCGCGGATCTCCCCGACCATCACCACATCTGGGTCCTGGCGGAGAATCGAGCGCAACGCGGCGGCGAAGGTCAGTCCTACGGTGGGATTAATCTGTACCTGGTTGATGCCGTCGAGCTGGTATTCCACCGGGTTTTCGGTGGTGATGATGTTGGTGCCCACCTCGTTGAGCTCCTGTAGGGCGGAATAGAGGGTGGTCGTCTTGCCGCTACCGGTCGGGCCGGTCACGAGGATCATGCCAAAGGGCTGGGCAAGGGCGTAGCTAAAGTTGTCCAGCGAGAGCTGGTCGAGCCCCAGCGCCCCTAGGTTCGGGGCGAGGGCGGTCTTGTCGAGGATGCGCATGACCACTTTTTCGCCATGCACGGTGGGCAGGATGCTCATGCGGATATCCACTTCCTTACCCAGTGCCTTGATCTTGAAACGGCCGTCCTGTGGAATACGCCGTTCCGCAATGTCGAGATCCGACATGATCTTCAGACGCGAGACAATGGCGTTCTGCATGTTTTTCGGCGGACTTGGCGACTCGTAGAGCATGCCGTCGACGCGGTTGCGCAGGCGCACCGTCTTTTCCATGGGTTCGATGTGGATGTCGCTGGCCTGTTTGCGCATGGCTTCGATCAGGATCGAGTTTACCACGCGGATCACCGGTGCCTCGCCGGCGGTTTCAAGCAGGTCGTCTAGGTTGGCATCGTCGATGGACTCCTTGCCCACCTCGACTTCGCCCTCGTCGGCCATGTCCTTGAGGATGTCCTCCAGCCCCTGTCCGGCATCGTTGGAGAGCGCTTCGATCACCTCTTCGATCTCTTTTTCGAGTGCCACCACCGTAACCAGTTCCATGTCGGTGCCCGAGGCAATGGCATCGCGGGTGACGATGTCGAAGGGGTCGGCCATGGCCAGGGTGAGCCGGTTGCCGAATTTGCAGATCGGCAGCGCCCGGAGCTCCTTCCATTTTTCCCGCTCGAGAAGCTCGATCAGCGGGGCTTCCGGCGTAAAGTTGGCTAGGCAGATGGGGCGGATCTCCAGATATTCCGCAATGGCCAGCGCCATGTCCGTGTCGGACACCACGCCCTGCTTGATCAGGAGCTGCTCCACCGGAACATTGCCGAGTTCGGCTTCCTTTTCGGCTTCGGCGTATATATCCGCCTCGATGGGACGGATTTGCCGCAGGCAGTCCATTAGGTTTTTCTTACTGGTCTTCATCGTGCTCCCTAGCCGCTATGGATTGGATCGGTGCAGTACTTAGCAAAACTCGTGCCGACCGGTTGCAAAAGAGCACCATCGTAGCGGGTTGGGTAGAGTGGAAAAAGGGTAGGGCGGCATCTGGCCTGCATAATGCTTGAAAGGCACCGATCCGATGGGAAACCGCAACACCGGCAAGGAGAGGTGCGATGGGAAAGGAAGCAAAGCAGATTGAACAGGTTTTGGCCGATGGCATCGTCATGCTGGAGCAGATCCTTGAGGTGATGCCCCAGGATTCGGTGGCGCTCAAGGCGCTCTACAGTGCCTATTGCCAGAGCGGCCAGCGCGATCGCGCCTTCGAATATCTCGGCAAGCTTTCCGATGTGGTCTACGACCGGAGCGAGACCGAATCCGCGCCGTTTCTCCTAGAGCATCTGCGTACGTTTTCCGAGAGCTTCCCCGAAGAGGTTGCGGCGCGGATCGCCCGCCTGGAGTCCATGGGGCTCCAGGAGGAGGCACCCGGTCCCATGGTTCTTTCCAAGGAGGGGAAAACCCCGAAGGGCGAGGCCGATATCAGCGAGGAACTGGCGTTGGCTTGGAAGCTCTACGAGGAAAAGCAATTTTCTCAGGAGGAATACTCCAGCATCGTCCACGACATCACCGAGGTTTCGACCAAGGACATCGATGTTCCCGCAAGTGTCCTGCACGTGCTTAACGACCGTGGGTTCAACCAGATGAACCGTATCATGAACTATATGTCCTCGCGATCCGGGGTACCCTGTCTCTCCCTTCTCAACTTCGAGTTGGCCGAGCAGGCGAGCGACGTGCTACCGCTGAGCGTGGCGGAGCGCGACGGTGCCCTGCCTTTCGGATTTTTCGGAAACGATCTGCTCGTCGGGGTGCTCAACCCGTTCAACAACGCGCTGGCCGACAAGGTGGAGACCATCAGCGGCCACCGCTGCCACACCTATCTGGTGCATCCCGACGAATACGACACCGCCCTCGGCAAGCTACGTGCGATGGCGGAATCTGCCGAAGCCTGATCCGCTTTAATCGTTTTTTCGGGTTCAGTTTCCAGAGGCAGGAACGGATGTTTTCGACGATAGACTGGTCGCCGAGGCGGACGGGGCGGTTAGGAATCTCGGGTAGGTTTTCTGGGATGACAGGCGAGAACAGATGGCAAGGATGACCTTGCCCTCCAGTTGTCCGTCAGGATGGTTGCGCCATGTGCCGGCATCCCGCCTTTTCAAGTGGTTTGTTGCCGACTGTAAACAATTGACAGGATCCGAAAAATGGGTAGCATCCCGAAACTCCCAAACAAAGGATTCCGCGATGAAATGGTCTGTTTTACCTCTTCTGTTGGCAACTGCCTGCGTTTCGAACGCGCTGGATTCGAAAGACCGTCCCTATCGCGACATCTATCCCGACACCTGGGCGGGAACCGATGCACTGGGGCGGATGATGCCGGATTTTGCAACCGTTGGCCCGGTGAAGAAGGATCAGCAACGGGTGGTCGGCATCTTTTACATTACCTGGCACGATGACGGGAAGGCTTCGTTCAAAAGCCCCTATGCTGCGGATGTTACAAAAATTCTTGCCGCCGACCCCGGTGCGCGGATGGATGCCAAGAATCCGCTCTGGAAAAACTATTCCCAATTCCACTGGGGCGAGCCGGAGACGGGCTATTTCCTGAGCAAGGACGAATACATTGCCTTCAAGGATATGTCGATGCTGTCCGACGCGGGGGTGGATGTCCTGATTCTCGACGTGACCAACGGGGTCGAATACTGGGACGAATGGGCGGTGCTGTTCCGGGTGATGGAGCGGATGAAGGCCCAGGGAAACAAGGTGCCGAAAATCTGCTTCTGGGCCTTCAACGGAACGGTCATCACCGTGGTCCAAGATCTGTACGACAAGATCTACAAAACGGGGCGGCACAAGGATCTCTGGTTCTACTGGGAGGGCAAGCCGCTGCTGCTCTACAACTCCAACCCTAGCCTGGATGCGAACCGTGGCGGGATCAAGCATCCCAATCCCCACTACGACCCCGAGGCAAAAACCGACCCGCGGAACCCGCACTACCGCGACTCCGACTACACCGAGGAATTCTATGCGGACTACACCAAAGAGGTGAAGGATTTCTTCACGTTGCGAACCATGTGGTGGGGCTACTACGAATGGGCCGGCAAGCGGTTCATCGGCACGGAGGACAACTGGAGCTTTGGCTACGACCTGGCCAACGAAAAGGTGGCGGCAATGGATCCGGACAAACTGGTCTCCACCCACAACGGCAAGCGCGAGGAGGCCGCCGTCACCCCCGCGCAGCACCCCACCTCGATGGTCGGAAAATCCTGGAGCCGCAAGACCGGCGAGCCAGCGCTCAACGAATACGACCTGCCGGTGCCAACCTATGTTCCATGGCTTGGAAAAACCGTGGAGCATCCCGAAGGCTTCGGCATCTATTTCCAGGAGCGGTGGGACGAGGCGCTGGCCAGCGATCCCCAATTCCTCTACATCAACGATTGGAACGAGTGGACTGCCGGACAGTACCATCCCGGCGACCTGGGGCAGGGCAAGCCTAGCGATAAATCCATCCACTGGCTAAACAGGGAGAGCCCGTACTTCTTCGTCGACCAGTACAACTCCGAATTCAACCGTTGCATCCAGCCGATGAAGGGTGGCTACACCGACAACTACTACATGCAAATGGCCCAGAACATCCGTAAATACAAGGGTGTCCGCCCGGTTCCTGAACTCCGCGGCCTGCAGACGCGGAAGATCGACGGCGATTTCAAGGATTGGAAAAGCTCGAAAACCGAATATCGCGACACGATTGGCGACACCCTCGCCCGCGACTACCCCGGCTATGGAGGAATGCACTACAAAGACAACTCCGGCCGCAACGACATCGTAACCTGCAAGGTGGCCGTCGATGGCGACACGATCAGCTTCTACGCCGAAACCGCCGATCCGCTCACCCCGCGCACCGGTAGCAACTGGATGCTCCTGCTCATCGATGCAGACAACGACCCCGGCACCGGCTGGCATGGCTACGACTATCTCGTCAACAAGGAAACCATCGACTCGGAAACCACCACGCTCATGCGCTACTCCCACTACACGCCCGACACCCCGTGGATCAAGAAAGCCGAACTCAAATTTGCCTATGCCGGAAACCAGCTCGAAATCGCCGTGCCGCGCAAGTTCATCGGCCTTGGGGGAAAGGACGCCTTCACCTTCGACTTCCACTGGAGCGACAACCCGGCCGACCTAAAGAGCCCCATCTCCCTCTGCACCCACGGCGACAGCGCCCCTAACCGGCGTTTCAACTACCGCTGCATCTGGAAAAAGCAGGAATCTCCGGCTCCGGGAAAATAAAAAAAGGAGGGCGCCCCGCGATGGGGGCACCCTCCTGGGGTGGGGTGTTACTAACCAGGGGAAGTTAGATCTTTCCTACGAGGTCGAGACCCGGAACGAGGGTGTCGGCGCCCGGCGTCCAGTTTGCGGGGCAAACCTGATCGCCATGCTCGTGTACAAATTTTGCGGCTTCCAGCTTGCGGAGGGCTTCCGCCGCGCTACGACCGATTCCAAGATCGTGGATCTCGGCGGTTTTCAGCACGCCGTCGGGATCGATGATGAACGTTCCGCGCAGCGCCAGGCCTTCTTCTTCGATGTAGACATCGAACAGCTTGCTCACCGTGCCGGTCGGATCGGCACCCATCGGATAATTGACTTTTCCAATTGCCGCGGACTCGTCGTGCCACGCCTTGTGGACAAAGGCGGTGTCGGTGCTGACGCTGATGACTTCGGCTCCCTGCTCTTGGAACTTCGGATAGAGTGCCGCAATGTCTTCAAGCTCGGTCGGGCATACAAAGGTGAAATCGGCCGGATAGAACATCAGAACCACCCACTTTCCCTTGTAATCGGAAAGCTTGATGTCCTTGATTTCGTCGTCCTGATACGCAGCCATCGAAAATTCGGGTACTTCCTGTCCAACTTTAACCATTTCCAACTCCTTTTGTTGCTGGTCGTTTCTCAATCAATGCCGATATGGTACAACTTTCGTTCGATATGTAAACAGAAAAATCAAATATATTTTTAGATTGATTGCAAC
>WFRA01000336.1 GCA_015486775.1 Kiritimatiellales bacterium
CCTTCGGCGCGGACGCGCTGCACCTTGTGGATCTGCTCGATGGTTTCGGGCTGGAGATAGAGCAACGGCGGCCAGGCGGCGAGCATCGTGGCATGCATCGCGAGCGCGTTGCGCTCGGCGGCTTTTCCAAGGGTTGGGAAATCCTGCGCATCGATCGCTGCGCGGATGGTTTCGAGATCGGCGGCGGCTTGGCGCGGCCAGCTTTTGTAGAGTTCCGAAGTCTCGACCGTGCGATTCATGCCGTCGCGCGAGCCGACCGGCTTCCGGGCATTGGAAATCTCTAGGATGCCAATGCGGAATGCCTTCCAAGGTTTGGAAACCGGCTCCGCGAACGAGTCCGTTCCGTCGGGGCGGCTTCCGGCGTGCCACTGCACAAAGCCGTCGTAGACCGAGCGCGACGCGCTGCCGCTACCCAGCCGCGCCAGCATGGAGAGCCGCTTTTTGTCCAGCCCCCACCCCGCCAGGTCGTCGAGCGCCAGCACCAGCGCCGCAAAGCCCGAGGCCGAAGAGGCCAGCCCCGCCGCCGTCGGGATATTGTTTTGCGTCCGCACCTCGAAGGCGGCATTTCCAAACATGGGACGAAACAGATCGAGAAATTCAGAAATGCGTTTCGCGAAGGGGGTGTCGGCAGGCTGGAGCTGGTTGTTGAGATAGATGGCATCTTGGGCGACGAGGACGTCGCTTCGACAGTCAAGCGACGGGGACGTCGCTTCTACGAATTGTGGATTCGCATGCGCCTCTTTCGTAGACGCGACGTCCCCGTCGCGTAAGAACGGCTTCGGATTCTCGCAAATATAGTTTCTAAAATGTTCGAGGCTTTCGGGCGAGCGGACGATGTGGTCGAAATATTCCTTCTGCCAAACCGGCGAAGCGGTTCCAAAATGTTTCACGATACGATGGCCGGTATACGATTTCCATGCTTTCACGATATCCGAAAGCAAATGTCCCTTCAGCGGAGCAACCAGAACATGCACATGGTTCGGCATGACGACAAACGAATCGATGCAGTAGTGCTCGCCATCGAAGTGCAACAGCGCATCCTCCACCACGTTCCGAACTTTGGAAGTTTCAAGAATGCAATCGCCATGTCCGGCATCCAACCATTGATCGACCCGATCCTGGAAAAGCCGCTTGACTTCATCCTGCCAGGTGGCGTGCAGTTCGGATTCCTTTGCGGGTTCGGGATTCTTTTCTAGCCAGGACTCCTTCTCGGCCTGAAGCTGCTTCAACTTTTCCGCAGGCAGCGAATCCGCAAGGCGGAAGGTTACGAAATAGATACAGCCATCCTGCCGCCAGTGCGGAAGGTTTCCCGCAAGGTGCGCGGTGGGTTCGCGGGCGTTGAAAAAATTGCTTCGGTGTTTTTCTTGGGCAACAAAAGCGACGGGGACGTCGCTTCTACGATTAAGCGACGGGGACGTCGCTTCTACGAATTGCGGATTTGTATGCACCTCTTTCGTAGACGCGACGTCCCCGTCGCGTAGGCGAATCTCGGTTTGGGTGCCAAGGTGGCCGAGGGAGATGGAGAGGCTGGAGTTGACGGGCAGGTTCAGCGCCGCGTCGCGCTTGCCCCAGTATTTGCAGAGGGCAATGTTGGAGGGGGCGAAGGCCGCGCCGCGCTCCTTGGGCACGCTTTGCGCCCCGGTGAGGATGTTTTTTACAAATTGGGATTGTATGTCGTTCATGAATTCCTTCAGATGTCCGGCTTTAAGAAGGAATTGGTACAACGCCTCATGAAGAAAAGCAACGTCGCAATCATCGCCTCCGTCTTGATCAGCCTGCATGTGCTGCTCTTCTACATGCTGGCCGGCCATGGAAAGAAGAAAGCCAAACCGGATCGGGTCGCAAAGCCAGTGGCGACCGCTCCGGCTCCCGCACCCATTGCGGAGGAGTCGCCCGGCTTTGCGGTGCCGAAGCTGGCCGTCCCGGTCGAGGTGGTCGAGGTGGAGACCCCGGTACCGGAACCGTCGCCGCGGCGCGAAACCATCGCCGTGCCCGGAACGATCGAGGGCTACCTGCGCTCCGACCGGCCGGGGCGCCACACCTCGAAGGTCTATCCCAAGCTCACCGGGAACCCGTACCGCGGCGCCATCGTGGTGGATGCGCGCACCGGGAAAATCCTCTACGAAAACCG
>WFRA01000337.1 GCA_015486775.1 Kiritimatiellales bacterium
CTCCCGTAGGAGTCTGGGCAGTGTCTCAGTCCCAGTGCGGCCGTTGACCCTCTCAGGTCGGCTACCCGTCGTCGCCTTGGTGAGCCATTACCTCACCAACAAGCTGATAGGATATGGGCTTATCCCTTTGCGACAGGATCCGAAGATTCCCCGCCTTTAAACAGAGTACCATGCGGCACTCGATCACATCCGGCATTACTCACCGTTTCCGATGGCTATTCCGAACAAAGGGGCAAATTGCCCATATATTACTCACCCGTTCGCCGCTCTCACCTGAAACTTCTTTTCCGAAGAATTGAAAAAACAGGATCCCGCTCGACTTGCATGCCTAATCCACGCCGCCAACGTTCGTTCTGAGCCAGGATCAAACTCTCCATTAATATAAAAATGGGTTGATCCTATTTCTTTCGAATTTTAAAACTCGATCTACCACCGATAAGCGGCAGATCAGAATGCTTTTAACAGTTTAAAAGCAATTGGCTTTAACAAACCGCACCACTTCTGTCTCGAAGCAATGCTTTCGTTATATTTTATGAGTCATTCAGTTTTCAAAGAACAAAAATGCTTCAACTTTCGGACCGCATTTCACAGCGGCTTTCCCGTTGAAGCGGCGAGCAACCTACCAAACCTGTTGGTCTTGTCAACCCGCTTTTGTAAAAAAGTTTTCACTAAGAACATCCTGACCGAATTTCGCGGCCACCAAAGTGGCTACTAGTATTCGAACAAGGCGGGCGATAGTAGCGACCCAAATGTTTCGCGCAACCCCAAAGTTCAACTTTTTTCAATGTATCAAAGATCGGTTTCGCCGTTCCGAAGAGCGGCTCCTTGAGCAGCCTGCGCCGCATGTTTCAGCGACCGGTTTGTTTTGAACAAGGCGGGCTATAGTAGCGACCCAAACGAATCGCGCAACCCGAAAATCAAATTATTTTCAACCGGCTCCAAAAGGTCGCCGACCGCGCATGTCCGCCCCTACCAAAGCGTGTGTTTCAACGAATGGATTGATAGGCGAACCGGATCGGAACCCGGCACATCGACTTCCTTATGGATCGGTTTAAAAAGAACATTTCCGTTCGGCGGATCCCCGGAAAAACCGGTGTTCCGTGTTGAACAGAGCGGCGTATAGTACGCGGATTCCTTTCCCCTGCAACCGTTTTTTTGATGTTTTTTCCGTGCCACCCGCAACACACTTGGACAAAGGAGGTTGCGACCAGAATAAAATTCCGGGAAAGCTAAAAATGGCCAATCGGTGGTTCCCCGTAGCAAATTTCAGGGCAATGCCGGTCGAACGCCCAACGCAAAAGGCCGCGCAATGTGCGCGGCCTTTTGGTTTTCCAGGGATTGGAACCAGTCTACTCCCCGGCACCCTCCATGCGTTCCTTGTAGATCTTCTGCAATTTGTAGAGATCCTGCATGCACTCGAAGGAGCCATGCCAATGGGCATAGTCGGGGCCGCCCATCAGCGCACCCTGGCGCATGCGGCGCCCCTCGTGGTGCCAGAGGTGGTAGAAGATTTTCTGGAACTCGTCGTTCCAAGGATTGGGATCGAGCAACCCTTTCTCCTTCAGCTCGGCGAGCATCTTCGCGGCCGGGGCATAGTAGGAATCGTTGTAGAGATTTACATGCTTGTCGGCCTGGGCAAAGAAACTGTCGGTGTGCAGCGGGGTATGGCAGTTGGCGCAAACCTGCTTCATCAGGGCACGTCCCTTTTCGGCATCGCCGGTCAGCGGGTTCATGGGATCCTTGGAGTTCCGGGGCTTGGAACTTTTTCCCCAGGCATTCCAGTAGAGGCGCTCGGAAACGTTGTGGGTGGTGTGCAGCTCCCCCACCCCGCTCATGTGGCAGGTGGCGCAGGTGGGTGCGCGGTAGTCGCCCGGCTCCCAAGCATCGACCGGGGAGTCATAGTTCCACTCGTCGCCCTCGGCCTCGAAGATGTGCCCATGCTTGCTGTTGGTATAGATTTCGATATCGGGATGGTCCGGCCCAAGGTGGCAAGATGCGCAGGCGGCGGGCTTGCGCGCCTCGGCAATGCTGAACCGGTGGCGGGTATGGCAAGCCACGCAGTTGCCGATGGAACCATCGGGATAGATCGTGCCCATACCGGAATTGGGCCAAGTTTCCGAGGTCGGTCGCTTGTTTTCGTCCAGCTCGATCTTCGAGCCGTGGCACTGCATGCAGCCGGTCTCGTCGGGGCTTCCGCTAAACTCGGGGTTGTCCTGCCCTTCGTGGTGGTAGATCAATTTTTGCATACCGTCTTTCGAGTCGATCTGCACCCGGGCGCGCAGGTGCCCGCTCGCCTCGAACTCCTGCACCTCTTGACTATGACAGCGGGCGCAGGTTTTCGGGCTAACCAGCGGGGAGACAAAAATATCGGTGCCCTTGACCCCCGGGCAGTTTTGCGCCGCGGTCGGATCGTCGGCCTGACGGGAGTGGCAATCGATGCAGCTTACGCCCAAGTGGCTGTGGCGGCTATCCTTCCAGTCGTGCACGAGCTGCGGGGTCTTCTCCGCATGGCATTCCAGACAGCTCTTGGCCTCGTCCGTCAAGGCCTTGTTCATCTTCAGCTGCTTGACATTCGACTGCGCCAAGGCGGATGAAACCAGCCCGGCCAACACACATCCCATAAACAATTTCATTTTCATGCCGTTATTTCTCCTTTTTAAGGTGAAGTCCCAAATCCTTGTGTCCCACATTTTCATGGCAGGCCACGCAGGTCTTGTTCGTATTGCCCATAAAATAGTCGCGATGCGGCAAGAACGCCTTCATATTGCCCATCGTCGCCTCTTCCAGCTCGGCGTGGCAACTCAGGCAACCCGAATCGTAGACCCACTCTTCGCGATGCCCCCGCCGCTCCTCCCAATCGATCTTGGTGGGATCCAGCACAATATTGCCCCAGATATCCTTCATGCCCGAGATGCCCTTGGCCACCACATAGCCGAACACCGACTCGTGCGGCAGATGACAATCCGTACACTCCGCCCGGACGCCATGCGCGTTCTTTCCGCCATGGACATCCTCTTCGTAGGCCGCCACCATCGGTTCCATCACATGGCACCCCACGCAAAACTCCGCCCCGCTCGTGGCATGGATGCCCTCGGCGGTCGCCAGCGAAAAGAGAATCCCCAGCGCACCGAACACGATGCACAAGAGAACAACTTTCCAATGCCTTTTTAAAAATCCGAATACAACCATCGCAATGCTTCTATTTTAAAAACCCAGCTTCCAGCCATTGGATAAAATGTTGGAAGCCGCCCCTTGTTCAGTAGATCCAAACGTTATGGAAAACAGCGGCAATGGCAATGCCATTCCCTCCCCTCCTCTTCTTTATACAAGATCCGAACAATAAAATGTTCCGGCATCGCCCCGGAAAAAGCAGCCAACCGCAAATGGACGCAAACTGGAGCCAGGGCTCGAATCATGCAAATTCTACCAAAAAAGAGTTGGTTGAAATTCGCGAAATTCGTGATCAAAAAAAATTAATTTCCATCCATTGGAAGTGTCTTCTATCCAAATATTCTCCCGTTTCTGTCACCACAAACCTCCATAAAGAACCTTAACATATGGGCATTTTTGCATGGTTTTTATTTTTAATTGCAGGAGTGGTGTTGAATCCATACCATCGGAGGGCGTTTCACATAAAGGGGTGTACCCATTTGCCATCGGGGAAACCTGACGCGGCAAAACTGCAACTGAATTTTTGACAGTAGCGCAGGGAACCGCAAGTGGACGCAGATGAACACGAATTAAAAGGGATGGTGATAGCGCAAAAGATTGTGGGGCGGACTTTCCAGTCTGCCCAACGCAGGCAGGCGCGAAGCCATTCTGGAGCCTGCGACAGAGAACCCTGCGCCACGTACCGCAGGCTTGATTGGCCGCGAAGGAGCGCAGAATGCGCACCTACAGCACGAAATTATTTTGTTCTGCGTAATTGCCGCTTCGCTGCCGTCGCTCCGCGCCAGCCTCACTTCGTGTCTGCATGTTCTGCGGTTACATTCTCTTGTGGCCATTAAATTTTTCCGCTCCCCTAAAAACCCAGAAGAACCTTAATCCCATTTCGCGTGGATGAAACGTTCTCTTCGTTCCCTCTCTGCGCTGTGCTTCGGCGGGGTTCCAACTGCATTTTTTTGAATCATGGCTTGACGGGCGGGCTGGGGATGGTAGAAATAGCACTATTGCGGTTCGATTTTAGCAAAGGTGGTTTTTATGTTGGTTGCTGTTCCCAAAGAAATTTTCCCGGACGAAAACCGGGTCGCGCTTATCCCGTCGGCCGTTTCGTCGCTGACGAAGGCGGGGCTGGAGGTGCTGATGGAAAGCGGTGCCGGGGCGGCCTGCCACCATGCCGATGCCGCCTACGAGGAGGCCGGCGCCAAGCTTGCGCCGGATGCACAGGCGCTCTACCAAGCCGCGGACATTGTGTTCAAGGTGCGCCCGCCGGAACCGAACGAGGTGGAGCAGATGCGCGAGGGCACTGTGCTCGTCTGCCTGATGGATGCCTTTTTCAAGCTCGATCTGATGAACCAGCTTGCCGCGAAAAAGATTAGCGGATTTGGGCTGGAATTCGTGCCGCGCATTTCGCGGGCGCAGAGCATGGACGTGCTCAGCTCGATGGCGGCGATCGCCGGTTATCGCGCAGTGATCGAGGCGGCGGAACGGCTACCGAAATATTTCCCGATGCTCATGACCTCGGCGGGCACCATTGCCCCGGCCCGGGTGTTTGTGATCGGCGCGGGCGTGGCGGGATTGATGGCCATTGCCACCGCCAAGCGGCTCGGTGCGGTGGTGGAGGCCTACGACACCCGCCCGGTGGTGAAGGAGCAGGTGGAAAGCGTCGGCGCCAAGTTTGTGGAGTTCGATCTCGAAACCGCCGGGGCGGAGGACAAGGGCGGCTATGCCAAGGCGCAGTCGGATGAGTTCTACAGAAAGCAGCGCGAGCAGATGAAGGCCAAGGTGGCCTCCGTCGATGTGGTCATCACCACCGCCGCGATTCCCGGCAAGCAGGCGCCGGTGCTGATTACCGACGACATGCTGCAAGCCATGCAGCCGGGTTCCGTGATTGTCGACCTCGCCGCCGAGCGCGGCGGCAATACCGAGGGTGCCGAGGCGGGGCAGGTGGTGGAGAAGCACGGCATTTCGATTGTCGGCTACACCGACTATCCCTCGCGTTCGGCCATCCACGCCTCGCAGCTCTTTGCCAAGAACATTACCACCTTCCTGCTCAACATGGTCAAGGAAGGCGAATTCGCCATCGACCTCGAAGACGAGATTGTCAAGGGCGCGCTGCTGGTGCATGGCGGCGAGGTGGTTCATGAAATGATCAAGCCGCTGATGGAACAAAAAGGAGAATAACCGTGGAAGCACTCATTATTTTTGTATTGGCCGTATTTATCGGCTACGAGGTGATCACGAAAGTGCCGCCGACCCTGCACACGCCGCTAATGAGCGGATCCAACGCCATCTCCGGCATTGCGGTGGTTGGCGCCATCATCTGCGCCGGCGCCGGGGGAACCTCGTGGTTCGCCAACTTTTTGGGGTTCGTGGCGGTGGTGCTGGCCATGATCAATATTGTCGGCGGCTTCATGGTCACCGACCGCATGCTGCAAATGTTCAAACGGAAAAAGTAGACACACTGCGTATTGCGTACTGCGTATTTCGTACTGCGTATTGCGTACTGTGTATTGCGTATTTCGTACTGCGTATTCGAATTACGAATTGCCAGACAGGGAAATCGGATGAAGTTTTCGGAGTGGGGATTGAAGATGCCCAAGATGGTTCGGGGGGATGTGCTGGGCTCTGCACGAGAGAGCCGGGGGCAGGTAATAAAGAGGTACGTAATACGCAGTAGGCAGTATGCAATGGCGCACCAACACATGATGGAATTTTAAGCTCAAAGGATAATTTATGAACAACTACATTAATCTAGCCTATCTGGTTTCCGCCGTTCTCTTTATCTTTGGCCTGAAAGGCCTGGGGTCGCCCCGGAGCGCGCCCCGGGGCAACCTGCTGGGTGCCGTGGGAATGCTCATTGCGGTGATAGCCACCCTGCTGGACAAAGGGGTGGTGAGCTACACGTGGATCATCGCCGGCATCGTGGTGGGTTCCTCGATCGGCGCCGTCATGGCGAAGCGGGTGCAAATGACCCAGATGCCGGAGATGGTGGCCATCTTCAACGGATTTGGCGGAGCGGCCTCGCTCGTGGTGGCGCTATCGACCCATATAATTTGGAAAGGAGGAAGCACCTCCTGGGCGATCGCGCTGGTACTCAGCGCACTCATCGGCGCAGTAACTTTGACCGGAAGCGTGGTGGCCTGGGCCAAGCTCCAAGGCTATGCCGACAAGGCGATGCAGATGCCGAACCAAAAACTTTGGCGGGCTGGCCTAGTGCTGGCCATCGTGGTGCTTGCGGCACTGTTCGTCCACAATCCCTCCAGCGGCGGGTTCTATCTCTTCGCCCTCTCCGTCGTCGCGCTCGGGCTGGGCATTCTGCTCGTGATTGCCATCGGCGGCGCCGACATGCCCGTCGTGATTGCGCTGCTCAACTCCTACTCTGGTTTAGCGGCGGCCGCCACCGGATTTGTGCTCAACAACTATGGCCTGATTATCAGCGGCGCGCTCGTTGGCGCATCCGGAATCATACTCAGCCAGATCATGTGCAAGGCCATGAACCGCTCGCTCGGTTCTGTTCTCTTTGGCGGTGCCATGGTAAGCGACGAGCAGATGGCCTCGATTCCCGGCAAGGAATTCTACGAGGGCAAGGTCAAGAGTTGCGGCGCCGAAGAGGTGGCCATGCTGTTGGAGAATGCCCAGAAAGTTATCTTTGCCCCCGGCTATGGCTTGGCCGTCGCCCAGGCACAGCACGTCACCAAAGAACTTTCCAACGTGCTTGAAAAGCGGGGGATCGATGTCAAGTTTGCCATCCATCCCGTCGCCGGGCGCATGCCCGGCCACATGAACGTGCTGCTCGCCGAGGCCGAGGTACCCTACGACAAGCTCGTCGAGATGGACCACATCAACCCCGAGTTTTCGCAGACCGACGTCACCATCGTGCTTGGCGCGAACGACGTCACCAACCCCGCCGCACGCGACGACAAAACCAGTCCAATCTTTGGAATGCCGATTCTTGAAGTCGACAAATCCCGCACCGTGGTGGTCATCAAGCGTAGCCTCAGCCCCGGCTTTGCCGGCATCCCGAACCAGCTCTTCATCAACGACAATACCCTCATGCTTTTCGGCGATGCCAAGGAAGTGCTGCAGGATCTCACCCGCGCCATTAGCGAGCTATAGTTTTTCTGGCAAACCCCGGGATTGATTTCGCATGGTTAGTGGGGTTGACATTGTGCAGGAAACCGCCTAAAAGGTTCACATATTTCAAGGCGGTTGTCCCGCTTTTCCCTTTTGACACCCATCCAACCTTGGCTTTCCAATCCTGTACTGTTCGCAATGGGGCGCATGCGCAAATCTCTTGTAGTCGGCATTACCGGAGGCATTGCCTGCGGCAAGTCGGAGGCGGGGCGGGTACTCGAAAGGATGGGGTTCTCCGTGTGCGACGCGGATCGCGTGGCCCATCGCCTGATGGAAAAAGGGGAACCGGTTCATCAGCGGGTGGTGGATCATTTTGGAACGCGGATCCTGTCGGACGATGGCCGGATCGCGCGTCCGGTCCTTGGAAATATCGTGTTTGGAAATCCGGAGGAACGGAAAGTTCTCGATGGATTGGTGCATCCGGCGGTGGAGCAAGAACTCCGGGACTGGATCGCCGAGAGGCGGGCACAGCGGCAGGATGCCGCCGTCCTGCTTCCGCTCCTCTTCGAGAGCGGGATGGAGGCGCTGGACTGGGATGCCGTCGTGTGCGTTTCCAGCAATGCGGAACTGGTTTTCCAACGGTTGGAAAAACGGGGGCTCGATCGCCGCGAGGCGCAATTGCGCGTAGCCTCGCAAATGCCGCTGGAGGAAAAGGAGCGGCGGGCAAACCAAGTGGTTCCAAACACTGGAACGCTCAACGAGCTCGAACAATCTA
>WFRA01000338.1 GCA_015486775.1 Kiritimatiellales bacterium
GAACAGCGGGCCAATCATCAGCTCCGTCCCGGCGCAGTGCTCGCCGGCATACATGCCCACAAAAGCCTTCAGCCCGCGCGTTTTCGATTCGGGAACCGGCTCGCGCTCGAACTCGCCATGCTTTTCCTGTTTTTCTTCCGCCATGTTTTCTCCGTATTTCGTACTGCGTATTTCGTTTATTTTTCCTTCTTCGGCCTCTCATCCCTCATCGTTGGCAGACCCATCGAGTTGCTCAAGGTTCGAGTGCGAATAGATCGCCGTCATCGCGGGCGAACCGTGGCCGACCAGCTCTTGCATGACCACTTGCGGCACCCCTTCGGCGGCGCACAAACTCACGAAGCTATGCCGCAAGGAGTGGAAACCCACCCGCGACACCGAGTTTTTCCGCTGTCCGGAAAGCGAGTCCGCCGCCTCGTTGGTTTCGATCCCGCATTGATCCCGCAGGAATTTTGAAAACACCTTTGAAATGGCCGATGGGTCGCGCTCGTAGGTCTCGACCAGCTTCGGAAACAGGTGTTTGCCCCGGCGGCTCCGGCGCAACTTGGCCAGCATGGGCGTAAGCATGGCATGGATCGGAACCACAACCTCCTTCCCCTTGCGCTTCGTTTTGGATGGAACATGCCGGATTAGCCCCGCCTCCAGATCGACCTCATCCCAGCGCAGGCAAACACAATCTCCGAGCCGCATTCCCGTAAAGACTCCCAAGGCCACCAAATAGCGCAAATCGCCCTTGGATTCGGAGAAGATCGTTTCCAGCTCCTTGACCGTGAAGCTCCGGCGGCTTTCGGTTGCCGAATCTCGCAAGCGAATATCTTCAAAGGGATTCACCTCGATACTGGCCACCCGGCGCAGCACCTTGAACAGGCTCCGCAGAAACTTGGTATGCCCGTTGAAGGTTCGCGGCGATATCCCAGACCCCCATAAATCAGCGGCATACTTTTCCGCATGGCTCGGGGTGACCTCGTGCAGGTATTCAATCCCCTCGCTTGCCATCCACCTTTCAAAGCGTCTCCATTGCCCCCTGTAGCCCTCCAGGGTTTTGGGTGCAGGGTTGCCCGTGTTCGGGTGTTGCACCCACGTCTCCCAAACATCGGAAACCGCCAGCTTTTCCCCGATACCCTGCATCAGCCGCCGGGCGAACCCTCGCCGCAAATCGCCTTGCTCGGCCTCCGGGCGGTGGCCAATGGCCTCTAGCAAATCACGAAAGCAAATCTCTACATCCGCCCCGTCCTGGACAACATCCATCAGCCGCCGCATCTCGGCCAGCGCATCCGCCCTCCGCGTTTTGCGCGTGGAGCGCAGGTAGTCCTTCCCGCCCATCTGAAACCGGCAATAGTAGACCGCCGACAGCCGTTCTTGCCCATCGCGGCTTTTTAGCTTCCGTTTAAAAACCTGAGGCATGCCGTTTCTCTTTGGTTGGTTCAGGATGTTTCTACACCGTTCCAACGAAAACAAGCAAGGGGAAAATGTATCACAAAACGTATCAAAACAATTTTTGGCCGCTTTTTTACAGGAAATTCCAAGCCCGAAAACAACCGAATCCGCCATATCCGGACAAACAAAACCCCTGCAAACAAAGGGTTTGCAGGAGGTTTAAAAGAAGTGGCGCACCCAGCAGGAGTCGAACCTGCAACCTCCTGATTCGTAGTCAGGTGCTCTATCCAATTGAGCTATGGGTGCGTCAAGAAAGTCGGGAATGTATAGAGAACCTCCCCAGCGGTCAACGGGAAAAACATAAAATTATCGACCGCAAAGATCGGCTGCGTAGCATGGCTCATAGTCTTGACCACTTGACCTCACAACTCGAAAGTTTACTCGAAAATCGCTGTTCAATGTTCTCTCCAGAGCCCGGGTTGGGTGACATGGGGGCAAAAAAAATGATTTCAATATTGACCCAGAGTGGACAATCTATCATAAGGTATCCTCGTATTGCAAAAGAAAGGGGCTATTAGGTCAAGATGAAAAATAAAAAACGCAAAACACAGAAGATACGCAGAATCCACGCCCGCGAGCTGGTCATCGACAACCAACAGGGTACCAGCTTCGGCGGACTTTCCCTGGTTGAAAAAGCCGCCTCGCACCTGTCGGTTTGGAGCTTTGCCCAGAAGGTGCTTCCATCGCGTCTGGGAATCTACGACCGGCTGGCCATCGTCAAGGGAGCCGTCGCGGGCTTCCTGAGCGGATCGAGGGGGTCGGCGCTGCTCGATGCGGTGAGCCAGGACGATGCGCTGCTGCGCGACATGGGGATCGAAGGACTCCCCGGTGAGAAGGTTTTCTGCGAGGATCTTGGGCGGTTTGGCACGGCGGATGTACTCGCCGCCCTCAATAAGACCACCGCCCACGCCGCCAAACGGGCGCTGATGAAAATCGAACCTGAAGATATCCAGATCGAACATGGCTTCATTCCTCTCTTTGGCGACGGAACCTTGCTGGAGGGTTCCCCGAATCGGGAAGGCACCAAGTATATCAAGGAAAAGGGAAGCGGTCTGATGTGGGGAACGTGGATGTTCGGCCCCATGGTGGCGGGAGAGTACCTGTGTGCGGAAGGCGAAGGCGAGATCAGCGCACAGGGCTGCACACGCGACGATGTGCTCCGACAGGTGGTCGATCCGTTGGGCTGGCGTTCGCGCACCTTGGTCTTGATGGATTCGCTACACGGGGACGGACCGACGCTCGACTGGCTCGAAGAGGAGAGGCTCTACGGCATTATTGGTGGAAACAAGCTCGCGGTTGTGAAGCAACGCCTTGAAGAGCTTCCCGACGCAGGCTGGCAGTGTGTTCCCGCCGAGAAGATGCAAAAAGGTTTTGTCGAGGAGCAGGTGTGCACCGTCTACATCCAATGCGAAGAGTGGAAGAAGAAACGGCGGCTGATCGGAAAGCGGTTCAAGCGCGACGGGGAGTTGATGTGGAACTACAGCGGCGTGTTCTGCAATGTTCCGCCCCTCCGGCTCGGATGCCTCGAGGAGACTCAAATGGACTACCAGCTCAAGACGTGGAAGCTCTACTCCTTGAAAATGGGCATGGAGGATCGTTTCAAGGATCTGCTGATCGATCTTTCGGGGCACCGGCCACCCTGCCAGAAACTCGAAAAGAATCGCGGGTACTACGCGCTTCTCTCACTGGCCCACAACCTCGCCCGCGCCGTGGATCTCATCGGTGGTGCCCAGCGGCGGAGGGAACTGCGCAAACGCGGGAAACGCACGAACCAAAGAATGCGGATCGCCACCTTGCGCCGCCACCTGTTCGCCCTGCCGGGGTTCATTACCGTGCATGCGCGCAAGGCGAGGGTTCGGCTGGTTGGGGGCGGACGCGCCAATCTGGAATGGTTCGAGGAATATTGGGAGACGCTCGCGCGCTGCTAGAGCGGGCGCAGTCCATAACTGGTGCCGAGTGGGCATGGCGGAGGCCATGGCGGCGCAGGGCTGTGTCCAGATGCGCGGCGGGAGGTGTTTTTCCCGCGAAAACCTCGCCCAACCCTAGAATGGAAGGTCTGCTTCCGTCCGGGAAACAACCGATTCCTCCGAATCTTGAAAAGAATGCAGACTGGTACTCGTTATGGGAGCATTTTTCGGCACCCGATTCGTCCGGCGGGCGGAAGTGGTAAGCGGTCTAGCAATTCCCAGTTTCTGTATGCTGAATACAACTATCAGACTTCCGAAAGTATGATAGTTGAGGATTAACTTGTACTGCTGGATGGGTTTTACTATCATACCTCTGGAAGTCTAATAAGGAGGTTGTATGGACGGACTCAAACCTACTCTCTGGAGGACTTGCAGGGTACTCTCCAACACAAGTCGCTTGCAACTTTTGTGGCAGCTGTTCGAGGTGCGGGAAATGCCGATGGGGGCGCTGGCCAAGTCGATCGGACTGCGCGAGCCAAACGCGAGTAGCCATCTACGGGCACTGAACGCAAGAGGGCTGATATCTGCTGAAAGACGTGGAGTCTATGTATTTTACCGGGCAGTTCCAAATCCAAATGTCGAACAGGCTTCCGTTTTGCTGGGCAAACTCAAGCAATGCCACGAAAATGCGGAGCCGTTTGCAAAAGTGGTTCGTTTAGCAACGGCCTTTACGCATCCAAGGCGCATAGATATTGTCCGCACCTTGGCGGAAGCTGATGCAGGTTGGGCAGTGCTTTCTGTCAAAACGCAGATTTCGCCACAGTCGCTGTATCGCCATGTGCGGAAGCTGACTGACAGGGGGTTTGCAGAAAGCGTGGATGGCTTGGTGCGCCTGACTACACCGACCCACCCTTTAGCGGTGGCGTTGCTCCAAGCAGCACTCGCTTGATTCCACCATTAATTCCCGAAAAAGGTTGATCGACACCGCAAAAAGTGACTATATGGTTACATTTAGGTAGCAATATGAAACTGGAGAAGAGATAGATGAAGAAATATCCCGAGACAATCAATACGGTTGAAGAACTAAACGAGGTACTGAGTCGGCCCAGCGAGGAGCTGGTCGAATTTATGCGCGAACTCGATGGCGACATCATGATTCTGGGGGCTGGCGGCAAAGTGGGTCCCTCCCTGGCTCGCCGGGCAAAAAGGGCGGTCGATGCCGCCGGAGTCGAAAAAGATATTATCGCCGTGGATCTTGCGCCGCTGCCCGAACTTGAAGCACTGGGGATCAAGACGATCGCCTGTGATATGCTGAAACTGGACGAAGTCGGAAAGCTACCGAAGGTAAAGAACATTGTCTATATGGTGGGCCGCAAGTTTGGTTCGACCGGTAGCGAGCATCTGACCTGGGGGATCAATGTGATCGTGGCCTACCATGTGGCTCGTACGTTCACGGATTCAAACATCGTCGCGTTTTCGACCGGCTGTGTCTATCCCGTGATGGATATCTATACCGGCGGAGCCACCGAGCAGACGCCCACCGGCCCCATCGGCGAATACGCCATGTCCAGCCTAGGCCGCGAGCGCATGTTCGATTTCTTCAGCCAAACCGCCGGGCAGAAGGTTTTGCAACTGCGCCTGAACTATTCCCTCGAACTGCGCTACGGCGTACTGGTAGATGTGGCGACAAAGGTGTTCAATGATCGACCGGTGGATGTGACCACCGGTTTCGCCAACGGAATCTGGCAGGGCGATGCTTGCGATCAAGTGTTGCGCTGTCTCGGCCATACCGCCAGCCCGGCCGCCATCATGAATATCACCGGTCCAGAAATCTTCTCCATCCGGCAGGTCGCCGGGGAGTTCGGTAGACGTTTCGGCAAAGAGCCGATCATTGAAGGCGAAGAGAACGGTAAGGGTTATCTCAGCAATGCCGCAAAGGCCAACGCTCTGTTCGGCAACCCGGAGGTTCCGCTTGGCCAGGTTATCGACTGGATTGCCCATTGGATTAGCATTGGCGGCGAGAACAGCGGCAAGGAAACCCATTTTGAAACCCAGAACGGAAAATACTAGCCGCTTGTGGTTCGACCGTCCGGATAAATTCATACCATTTAGAATGGTTTATCTTGCAAGTTGACGAAAGGGACGGAAGACCATGAACGTATTGGAAGTGAAGGCTACGGCGCACGGTGCGTTCGCGATGACCACGCCGGGCGACACCACCATGGCCTCGCTCGCGGAAGTTGAAAAAATCGTTGCTGGTGCCGGGGCGCGGGTGGATCGGTAGGGCGAGATAGATCTCGCCCGAACAGGAGAAATGATATGCTAAGCAAACTTTTGAAACGGCCAGTGATTCCGGTGATTGTGATCGAAGATGCCAACGATGCGGAGCCGCTGGCCGAGGCGTTGCTCGAAGGCGGAATGGATGTGATCGAAATAACCTGCCGGACGGCCGCCGCCGGCGAAGCGCTCGCCCGCATCAAGAAGGCCTTCCCCGAAATGTTGCTGGGTGCCGGCACGGTTGTCACCCCCGAACAGGCGCAAATGTGCATCGACATTGGCGTGGATTTTGGCCTCGCGCCGGGGCTGAACCCTGATACGGTAAAGCTTTTCCAGGCATCGGAAACGCTCTTTGTTCCCGGCGTGATGACGCCTTCGGAGATCGAGCAGGGACTGGCGCTGGGTTGCAAGCTGCTGAAATTTTTTCCGGCCGGTGCGGCGGGCGGTGTGGGAATGCTCAAGAATCTGGCAGCTCCCTATGCGCCGCTTGGCGTAAAGTTTTGCCCGACCGGCGGAATCAATCTTGGGAACATGAACGACTATCTTGCGCTTCCGGTCGTTAGCGCGGTCGGGGGGTCGTGGCTGGCGACCCAGAAACAGATTGCCCAAAAGCGCTGGGCGACCATAACAGCTCAGGTTCAGGAGGCCATCGAAACGGCGGGAAATGCGACCTAGGCTGTGCGAGCGAAAAGATTTCTGAAACGGCATTGCTTTTTATCGAACATTTGATGTATTTGTAAGTAAAAGGCATTCCGGCTTCGGGTCGGTGACTAGCGAGGAGAGCATGCAATGAAACGATCACGCAAAAAATCCGACAAGACAATAAAGGGCATGCCTGCCGCCGTGCTGTTGAGCATCCTGATCCATGCCGGACTCTTCCTGCTAGCTGGCATGTTCGTGGTTTTTACCGTGGTGAAGCAAAAAGAGGTGGAGTTTGCCCCGCCCAAGGCGGTTGAGCGACCGAAGATGAAGCTCAAGAAGCCGAAGGTGAGGGTAAAGAAATCCTCCAAGCCCAAACCGACCACTCGCATCGTCACCAAGGTGCAGAAAACGAGCATGCCCGATATCCAGCTTCCGGAAATGTCTGGCATGACCGAGGGGCTCGCCGGAGGCATTGGTGGTTTCGACATGATGCCCGACCTCGACGAATCAACCCTGTTCGGCGACACGCACTCTATTGGGAACGACCTGGTGGGCACCTTCTACGACTTCCGGCGCGACCGCCAAGGGAAACCCATCATAATGGATCCGGACAAGTGCATCCAGATTCTGACCCGGTTTGTGCGGGGCGGCTGGAAAACCACGACCTTTTCGCGCTACTACCGCTCCCCGAAAAAGCTCTACACCACAGCCATTGCCATTCCCCCAACCCAGTCGATCCTCGCCCCGCTGGCGTTCGGCGAGGATGAAAAGGAAAACTACTGCTTTGCGGTGCTCTACAAGGGGCAGCTGGTCTACAAGGAGGACATCACCTTCCGCTTCTGGGGGCTCGGCGACGATGTCCTGATTGTCCGGGTGGACGGGAAGGTGGTGCTGCACGCCCCCTATCCGCGCGATGGCAAGGACTTCGACTGC
>WFRA01000339.1 GCA_015486775.1 Kiritimatiellales bacterium
CGTCAGCACCATGCTTGCGGACATGGAAGGAGCGGATGGTGCGGACGGTGCTTTTGATGGGCACCTTGCGGTTGGCGGCGAAGGGCGCAAAATCGTGCTCGCCAACCAGCAGCGCGGCGGCGGCACGCATGCGGTCAATATCAAGCGGGCGGCCTTCCTGCAACCGGTAGAGCCGCTTGGTGGGCGGAACAATCAGGCCATTGTAGATAAAATAGCGGTATTCCTTTCCGACGGCGCTGAAACGCGCGTGGAAATCGGGCGAGGTTTTTTCCAGGGTCTGGATGCGGATATCGCGGTCGAGCTGCGCGTTGATTCCGCGCTGGAAATATTTGATATCCTTGAGCGGTTTTTCCAGGTCGAAATGGGCCATCTGGGCACGGGCGTGTACCCCGGTGTCGGTGCGGCCGGAGGACTCGACGCGCACATGCCCTTGGCCGGTCATTTCGGCCAGCAGGCGTTCGATCTCGCCCTGCACCGTGCGGTGGTTCGGCTGCACTTGCCAGCCGGAATAGTTCGTGCCGTCGTAGGCGATCTTTATCTTGTAGCGCGTCATTGGCCGCATAACTTCCAACCATTGGAACAACTCTGCAAGCCTATTCATCCAAATACCCCAGAAAAAGCAGTTAACCGCAAATGAACGCTAATACACGTGCCTTGGAGCAACGCGGAAAGATAATTTCCCGCAGGAAATAGGCCGCAGACCGTTTCATCGATGAGGGGTCACAATAACCATCACCGCCGCCATTTGGTTTAGAAGTCATGCTTTTTGAAAAGGAATCCAACAAGCGAGTTTCCTAACATTTTTGCATATTAGCGTTCATTTGCGTTTATTCGCGGTTTTCTACTGCATCTTTTAGTCCCTTACTTTTCAAATTCGATCATGTTTACACAGCATTTCTGTACTCAGACGGAAGAGTTTTGGATCGCTAATCGCGCGAATCTCGCGAATGGGGAAGAGGGTTGGAAAGTAAGTTTTTATAGATTAGTGCGATTCGCGTGATTCGCGATCAAAAAAATACGTGGTTCCGGCTCTGCCGGGTTGGGTTCATCGCCATTCGTGGTTCAGGAACCTTGACCTCGCGCAGGATTGAACTATGCTGTCCCCCTGTTTTTTTAATTGGAGAACCTGCTTTGAACAGAGAACGTTTTTTCCGCAAATCCGACTGGATCGCCTGCTTGGCGACCTTCCTGGTTTCGTTGACCGTCTATGTGCTGACGCTCCAGCCCACGCTGGGCCTGGAGGATTCCGGCGAGCTGATCGTGGCGTCGGACTACCTCGGCGTGCCCCACCCGCCCGGCTACCCGATCTGGACGCTGCTGACTTGGTTCTTCCAGTGGGTCTTCCACTCCGTCACCTTCCACGGCCACCCCAACCCGGCCTGGGCGGTCAACCTCTTTTCCGCCGTGGCCGGCGCGGCCGCCTGCGGGGTGCTGGCCCTGCTCATCAGCCGCTCCGGGATGGATCTGCTGCGCGGCATGAAAAAGGAGTCGGACATCCTCGGCGAAAAGACCGAGAGCCTCTTCTGCGCGGCGGCCGGCGTTTCCGGCGGGCTGCTGCTGGCCTTTGGCTGCGGGATGTGGTCGCAGGCCGTCATTGCCGAGGTCTACAGCCTGAACATCCTTTTCCAATCCCTGGTGCTGCTCTTCCTCTATCGCTGGATGGCGGAAAAACAGCAAAACCACAAATGGCTGCTGATCTGCGCCTTCGTCTTCGGGCTGGGCACCACCAACCACCAGACGCTGATGTTCATGGGACTGGGCATCGCCGTGGCCGTGCTGCTCAACGACCTCGAAATGTTCAAACCCAAATATCTCGGCCAGCTGCTCGGCGTCCTGGCCGGCCTGGTGGTCGCGGCCGTCGGCGCCTATTTCCACAGCCCGGTGATCCTGTTCCTCGGCGTGGCCGGGTGCGTCGTCGCCTCGCTGCTGATCAAGGAACATTTCCTGGCCCGGGACTTTGTCGCAACCGGCTCCATGTATATCCTGCTCGTCGGCATGAACACCTGGGCCACCGAAACCCCCGGCCACATGAAATGGGCCTGGGAGACGGGGCCCTCCTCGCCGGGATTCTGGATCTGGACTATCTTCGCCGTGGCCGTGCCGCTGGTGGCCACTTTCGTCCTACCCCGGGGCAAGATTGTTGGCCCGACCTTCCTGCTTCTGCTGCTCGGGGCTTCGTTCTACCTCTTCATGCCCTTCTCGTCCGACCAGAACCCGCCGATCAACTGGGGCTATCCGCGCACCTGGCAGGGCTTCATGCACGCCATCACCCGCGGCCAATACGAGCGCGTCAAGCTCGCCTCCGTCTTCACTCCGCTCTTCCTTAAGCAGGTCGGCACCTACCTGATGGATCTGCGCTCCCAGTTCTACTGGCCCATCGCCATCCTGGCCGCCGGTCCGCTGGTGCTGGGATGGAAGGTCGGGAAGAAAAACATCGCCTGGCTGGCCACCACGCTGGTCTCCTTCGTCTCGGTCGGCATCATTTTCATGATCCTACAAAACCCCAAGACCGACATCCAGAACCTCTTTATCGGGCGGGTGCAATACATCCAGTCGCACGCCATCTACGTGCTCTGGCTGGGCTACGGCATCCTGATGCTCATGGCCTGGCTGGAGTCGCTGGTCAGGAACAACCCCATCACCAAGATTGGTGGGGTGGTTCTCGTGCTCCTGCTGCCCTTCTCCCTGATCCATAAAAACTACACCAACAAGGAGCAGCTCAAGGTGGTCGGCGGTGCCGAGCAGAACGGCCACGACTTTGGCTGGCAGTTCGGCAACTGGATGCTCGAAGGCGTACACGGCATCGAGGAGGATATGCACTACTGGTATCCCGACCCCGAGGAGTTCGAGAAGCAGTGGGCGGCCTACCTCAACAAAAACTATCCCGAACCCATGGGCACCAACGCCATCTTCTTCGGCGGAACCGACCCCGGCCGCTTCGTGCCTACCTACATGATCTACTCCGCCCACGTCCGGCCCGACGTCTATCTCATTACCCAGAACGCGCTGGCCGACAACACCTACATGAGCGTCATGCGCGACCTCTACGGCGACCAGATCTGGATCCCCTCGCCGCTCGACTCCAACCGCGCCTTCCAGATGTATGTCCAAGGCGTCCAGAACGGCACCATCCAGGCCGGCGCCGACGTCAAGACCGAGAACGGCAAGGTGCAGGTGCAGGGCGTCGGTGGCGTCATGAAGATCAACGGTTTTCTCAGCAAGATGATCTTCGACCACAACCAATACCGCACCGAAACCCAGACCGACGAAAAGACCCGTCCCACCGGCTCCGCCGTGGTCTACTCCGATCCCCCGGAGGATCCGAAGACCGGCCTGCCGCCCCTGCGCACCTTCTACGTGGAGGAGAGCTATGTCCTGCCCTGGATGTACCCCTACCTCACCCCGCACGGGCTGATCATGAAGATCAACAACAAGCCGACCCCGCTCACCGACGAGATGATCAAAAACGACACCGACTTCTGGAAGTGGTACTGCGACCGGCTGCTCAACGACCAAAGATTCATCCGCGACATCGTCGCGCGCAAATCGTTCTCCAAGCTGCGCAGCGCCCTCGCCGGGCTCTTCGCGGCAAAGGGCCGCCCCCGGGAGGCCGAGGCCGCCTTCCGCCAGGCCGTCGCCCTCTACGACCTCAGCCCCGAGGCCAACTTCCGCCTCGCCGACCTCATCTCCCGCCAGGGGCGGTTCGACGAAGCCATCGCACTTTTCGACGATCTGCTGGCCAAAGATCCCAACAACGAAAAGGCCCGCGAATTCCAGAAGCGGCTGGAGCAGATGAAAGCCCTGACCGCGCAGCGCAAGCTGCTGGAACAGAAAGTCCAGGCTCAGGGCAGTAAGGTCGAGTTCGGCGACGCCATGCAGCTCATCTCCCTCTACCTCCAGATGAACCAGCCGCGCCGGGCCGACGCCCTGGCAAAATACCTGCTCGCCAGCAACACCCTCCAGCCGCAGCAGGCGATGCAGTTGGCTCAGTACATGGCCAGGGGAAGGCGGCTGCCCATCGTCGAGCTGGCGCTGAAAAAATATACCGCCCTCGCCCCATCCAACCCCGAAGGATGGATCAACCTCGCAGCACTCCAGCTGGCCCTGAACAAGCGCGGGGAATCCTTCGTCTCGCTCCGGAAGGCCGTCGAGCACGGCGGCGAACCCGCCCGCGCCATGATCCGCAAGGACAGGCGCTTCATGCCCATCCACAACTCCTCCGAATACCGGCAGCTCGTCCCGCCGCTGACCGGCGGAGCCATGGGGGGGCTCGCCCCTCTGCCGGGGATGTAGACCGGCCGGCAATGAAAATCATCGTCTACGACGACAACCCCGACTATGGCGGCCACCAGGTCATGGCCTGCCACGGGGTCGAGGCGCTCGCCGCCGACCCCGACCTCGAAATCCTCTTCATGCTCAACCCGCAAAACCGGCGGCTTGCCGAACGGCTCGCCAAAATCCCGAACCTCCAGACTCTAGAAGCGCCCTGCGCCACCCGGCGGTTCCAGAGCCTGCGCAACCGCTTCGCAAAACGCGGCATCCAAGCCTTGGAAAAAACATTCCGGACCCTGAAAGCCGATCTGGTGCTCTGCCTCCAGGGCGAGATCGAAGACGCGTCGCAGGCGGTGCTCGCCGCCCGCCACGCCGGCATCGAGTGCGCCAGCTACATCGCCATCCCCCACCCCATGCGGCTGATGGGCGCCAAGCTCGGCGGCCTGCGCGACCGCACCAACCGATACCTCTTCGGCCAACCCGACCGCTTCATCGCCATCTCCGAAA
>WFRA01000340.1 GCA_015486775.1 Kiritimatiellales bacterium
CACCGGCGCGGCGGCGGATTCCTGGGACGAGTCCACCATCACCTGGAACAATGCCCCGGGGAACGGGCCGGGCACGACGTTCCTCAGCAACGGAACCTACACGAGCACCTTCATCGGGCTGAGCGGCACCGAGGCCGCCCCTGGAACGGTGGGCTTCAGCTGGGATTCGGGCGCCGCCCGGCAGGCGGTGATCGATGAACTCAACAGCGGCGACCGCATCGCGACCATTGCCTGCATGCGCAACAGCACCAGCCGGCTGGCCACCTTCGCCTCGAAGGAAAACTCCAGCGGGCATCCCCCGATCCAGATGGAACTGCTGCTCCAGACGGCCACCGTACCGCTTTTCGCGGTCAAGGATGCCGAGGTGAAGCAGCTGAATCCGGATACAAACTATGGAAGCGACGCAACGATCAAGGCGGCGCGGGACAGCGACCCGTCGAAAGGATATGTGCAGTTCGATGCTTCCGGCGGGGGACTCGTTGAATCGATCGACGACCTAACGATGGTTTCAACCTACCAGTATGCCCGCGATGCCAGGTTTTATCTGGTCACCGGAACCGATGCTGCCGCCTGGAGCGAGGCGGGCATTACCTGGAGCAATGCGCCGGGGAACGACACTTCCAGCCTAACCGCCTTTGGAACCAACACCATCTATCTGGGCAAGAACGAGGCCGTTGCCCAGAACACGGAATCGAAGCTCATTTGGGATTCGGCCTCGGCCAGAGAGGCTGTTTTGGATGCGCTGAACAGCGGAAACCGGAAGGTGACGATTGCCTTTGCCCGCGATGGCGATCGGCTTGTAAGCGTGGCCTCCAAGGAGAACGGAACCTACGGGGCCATGCACCTGGATGTGGTGCAGACCCGCTATCCGGCTGCCCAGACCACAACCACCGACGCGGAGTTTTTCGGGGTTCTGGATACGAACAATGTCGATATGGTGCCCGTGCTGGCCGCGTTCGACGCGGGGGACACCAACGGCGCAAAGGCCTTGCTGTGCGACTACTACCGCAATCGGGGAACCAACTACTGGTGGCCCAGAATCTACACAACCCCCGACACGCAGGAGGGGGAGGCGGCCTTGGATTCCTACAGCAACCTGGTGAATAAAACGGGCGAGTTTGCTCCCGAATATTGGAACCCGGACGGAACCCTGGACTGGTACGCGGTGGATCCGATCACCCGCCGGATGTATTTCTTTAGCGCGTTTGGGCGAGCCTACCAGTACTCGGGCGACGAGGATATTTCCAGGGATTGGATATCGCTCTACCGGGCATGGATCGACCAGATGCCATTGGGGGATCCCGGTGCGCTGTGGGTTACGATGGACATCGGAATTCGCATTCGAACGGGCTGGGGCGACTCGTTCAACAGTTTCATCCACTCCCCGGTGCTGGACGACGAAAGCCTTTTTCTCTTCCTCAAGTCCTACTACGAGCAGGCCAAATATCTGCGGGACAACCATTCGGAAACCTCCAACTGGCTGACCTTCGAGATGCAGGGGCTCTATGCCGCGAGCGTGCTGTTCCCCGAATGGGCCGAATCGGCCGAGTGGCAGGAATATGCCGTGCAGACCGCGCTGGACGACCTGGATGTCGGCTGGCTTCCGGACGGGATCTCGCTGGAACTGACCCTGGGCTATGGCCAGTTTTTTGAAAACTATATCTGGATTGCGGACTTCGCGGAAACCATGGGGCTCGCCACTTCCGACACGGATGCCCTCTTGGCGGGAACGGAGAGGCTCTACGAACCATATGTGGATCTCATGACCCCCGATCGCCTGTCGCCTGCATTCAACGACAACCACCCCGTGGATATTCCCGAATTCATGCAGGGCGCCACCAACCATTTCCCGGGGTCGGAAACTTTCCGCTGGGCGGCCTCCGGCGGCGCCGAAGGTTCGGCGCCGACCAACCTGGCCAAGATCTACCCGTACGCTGGCTATGCGGCAGTCCGCTCAAGCTGGGAGACGAACGCCAACTACCTCTGCTTCGATGCCGGGCCGGTGGGCTACCGTCACGCGCACCAGGACAAGCTGGGCATGGTGCTGTGGTCCCATGGCCGCCAGATACTCTTCGATCCCGGCCGCTGGAACTACGACGAGACCGATCCCTATTCGCAGTACAGCCTGGACACCTTCTCGCACAGCACCGGACTGGTCGACAACCGCCCCCAGCGCCGCAACTGGTACCAGAATCCCAGCCCGGACAACCGCCCCTACCAGCCGCTGGGGGATTTCAGCTACGAACTGGGAACGGGAACGCTCTGGGCCGCCGGTTCGTACAAAGGCACCTATGGCCGGGTGGGTTCCGTGGGCACCCATGGCTATCCCTACACGGAAAACTCGAACTTCAGCGAAAACCTGGGCTACCCGGCGGAACACCATCGGCAGGTCGCCTACATGGCTCCGGACATCATTGTGGTGCAGGATTGGTTCGTGCCCCTCCAATCCGGTAGCCATACCTACGAGGTGCGCTGGCAACTCGACTCCCTGAACCTCGCAACCAATTCGGTTTATGCGGAAACCGAAGATTCCGGACAGCCCAACCTCGCGATCATGCCGTTGCGTTCCTCCGGCGTTGGCGTCAGCTATGCCTCCGCGCAGGACACCCCCGAAGTCCTGGGCTGGAAGGTGCTGGACCATGAAAACCCCGCAACCACCCTGCGGCACATCCGCTCCGGATACAACCGGCAGGGATTCCTCACCCTGCTCCTCCCGCTAAAGGCGGGGGAGACCGCTTCGGAAGTGGTTTTCAGCGAAACCGGCGGAGTCATTACCCTGGATCTGGGCGATGACCGCGCCTTCGAGATTACCCCCGCCAGCGACGAAACGGGCCGCCTCGCGATCCAGACAGCCCTTCCCTTCGACACCGATTCGGACGGGTTGCCCGACTGGTGGGAGAAACGCCACTATGGCGGGTCGACCTCCGCCGATGCCAATGCGATAGCATCCAATGGAATCAATACGTTGCTTGAAGCCTACATTGCCGGACTTGACCCGACCGACCCTTTGGCCATTCTGGGCGTTTCCGCGGAGTGGAGCGGCGATTCCCCGGTTATCTCGTGGGATTCCATCGAGGGCCGCACCTACACCGTGGCTTGGAGCACCAATCTAATGAGTACATTCCAGGAAACAAATCTACCCTGGACGGAGAATGTCTTCACGGGGATGTTCGGGCAGGCGAGCGGATTCTATAAGGTCAAGGTTCGGAAAAACCAGTAGATTGGGATCGGTTCGTCAGGAGGGGGTTGCATGAAATCATGGACAGGCGAGTTGTTGGCGGTTGTTCTGTTGCTGGGCGGGGCGGTCGCGGCTTCGGAGCTTGCGGTTAAAGGGCCGGTTCTGGCGCCGATCCACTACGGCGATCGGAAGGGGGAGCGGGAGCTGTTTGGCTACAACCCGGTTTTCAAGCCCAATGTCGTGACCTTCGACCTGCGAAACAAGCCCTACATCCGCGTTCGCAACGATGGAAAGGGGGCGCATGGCGTGGCCCAGGGAACGCTGCTGCAGACGCTCAACAACCGGGGCGACTGGATTGTGCTGGACATCTGGGAGCGAATCACCAACCGGCCCGCCGGCCACTGGGCCGAAAAGTTCCGCTACGAAATCATCTTCGACGGGCGGGGCGAAGCCTATCTGCTGGTGGACGGAACCGGCGAAGTGGACGGGGTCTGGACTTGGCTGTTGCATTCGACCGACCGCTGCCGCTCCTGGACGGCCTATCCGGTTCCGCTTCCGCAGATCCCCCCGTTTTCGCATCCGGACTATCCCGGCCATGTCGTCCGGCATATTCGCCCGATCATTGAACGCCCCAACGGCGCGAACCTGCAAAACACGCCGCCGGTTATCGTGGGCAGCGACGGGAAGCATCTGCTGCTGGAGCCCACCGAACGGAAGGCCGACGGCTCGCTCCGTTTCCCCGAACCGGTCAAGATCGAAACCATCGAGGGAGACCAGCAGGCGCCCATCAACGTGGTCTGGTGCGGGGATTGGGGAAACTTTGGCAACTTTTTTGTGATGCACGAGCCGGTGGTTTCGTCGGACGACAAGGTTCATCTCTTCTGGGGCCGACCCTGGCCGGTTGCCGGGGAACCCGGCACCCCGGCGTATGCGGCAACCTACGACCGCCGAAGCGGCAAGGTCTCCAAGCCGGTTTATCTCGGCTCGAACGGCCACCAGATCGATGGCCACGACCGCCCCGCCGCCGCGATCGACAAGGCGGGCTATCTCCATGTAGTCCTCGGCTGCCACGCCACGATCGAGCATCCGCACGAGCAGTTTAAATATGTCCGTTCGCTTAAACCGGACGACACCTCGGCAGGATTCACGCAACCGGTCGAGCTGCCCATCCCGCCGCGCGGGGAGATCAAGGGCGACCCCGGCGGTTCCAGCTACCCCAGCATGGTTTGCGACGACGAAGGGGTTCTGCATGTGTTTGGCCGGCAGTATGACGTGGCGGCATTTGTCGCCCCGAACATTTACACGACGCCCGAAGGCCTCCTGCTCACGCACAGCCGCTTGTCCTACTACCGCAAGAAACCGGGGCAACCGTGGGAATACAAATATCTGGTCTGCAACTACCACCCCGCATACAGCCTCTGGTATCAAAAGATAACCAAGGACCGCACCGACCGTCTCTTCCTCCACTACATGCACACGAGCCACGCCTTCAACAAGTCGATCCGCCACGGCCCCAACCTGATGCTTAGCGACGATGGCGGCGACCACTGGCGGCTCTGCACAAGCCCGGATCTGGGCGCGCGCCCCCGGGTGGTTCCCGCCGGGAACGAGGCGGAGCAGTCGACGCGGGAAGTGGACACCACTCTGACGGACAAAGCCTTTTTCCAAGCATTGGATCTGCAGCGTCCCGGACTGGAGGCGGTGGCCGCCGCAGTGGGGCAGAAGAATTATTCCTCCGCAATCAAAGCCCTCTGTGCCTACTACCGGAACCGGAGCGGAAAATTTTGGTGGAAGGATCTCTATCCTCCGCTGGAAAAAAAGAAAACTCGGCAGGACTACCAGAACGAATACCTTGCCCTTAAAAACCATACCGGGGCATACGGTCCGGCCCATTGGAACGCGGACGGTTCCTATGATTGGATAAACGAATCCAAGACCAACATGTCGCACCGCATGTATTTTTTCTCGGATCTCGCGGGCGACTATCGCTACACCGGCGACGAGGCAATCGTCCGGCTCTGGTCTCGGTTGCTGCGCGACTGGATCCGCCAGAACCCTCTTGATCCGCAGTTGCCAAGCTGGCTGACCATGAACATCGGCATTCGTATCCGGACGGGGTGGGGTGATGCATTTACGCAATTTATCCATTCCCCCTCCCTTGACGATGACACGCTTTTTCTTTTTCTCAAGTCCTACTACGAGCAGGCGGCCTATCTGCGCAGGCACCATTCCAAAACCTCCAACTGGCTCACTTTCGAGATGGCCGGGCTCTATTCGGCGGGAATTCTTTTTCCCGAATTCAAGGAGAGTCCGGATTGGTGCCGCCATGCGGAGCAGACCGCGCTGGACGACCTGGACAAGGGGTGGCTGCCCGATGGAATGTCCATCGAACTGACCCCGGGCTACGGCCAGTTTTTCAGCAACTACCTGAAGATGTATCGCCTCGCCCGCGAGGTGGGTCGTTGCGACGAGCTGCTTGAGACGCTAGTCCGGCAGTGCGAGCGGCTCTACGATCCCTATGTCCGGATCGTGGCGCCGGACGGGTTCACGCCCGCCTTCAATGACAACAAGCCGGTGGAATACTCCTGCCGGTTCTTGCAGGGCGCGACCAACTATTTCCCCCGACGGGAAGATTTTCGCTGGCTCGTCACCCGGGGAAAGGAGGGGGCGCCGCCGGACTACACCTCCACCGTTTTTCCATACGCTGGATATCTGGTCGTCCGCTCCGGGTGGGAAACCAATGCAAACTATCTCTGCTTCGATGCCGGGCCGGTTGGATATCGCCATGCCCACCAGGACAAGCTGGGCGTGGTGCTCTGGGCCTATGGCCGGCAGATCCTCTACGACCCCGGCCGCGAGGCCTATGCCGACACGCCCCAGCAGCAATACTGCATGGACACCTTCTCCCATAGCACGGGGCTGGTGGACAACCGTCCGCAGCGCCGGGCCTGGTACCGGAATCCGAGTCCGGCAAACCTGCCCTACAAAAAGGCGGAGGGCTTCCGCTACGAGATCGGGGACAGCACGGTCTGGGGC
>WFRA01000341.1 GCA_015486775.1 Kiritimatiellales bacterium
CCCCTGCACCGGCGGCCAAGCCCACCCGCCCCAAGTCGGACGGTAAGCTCTACTCCTTCAAGTTCGAGGGGGCGGATCTCGACACCGTGATGGAAACCTATTGCGAATGGACGGGCCAGATCTACCTGAAAAACGATGCCGTGAAGGCTACTATCACACTCAAGGCCAACGCCCTCACCAAAAACGAGTGCATCGAGGTGGTCGAAGCTATCCTCGGCATGAACAACATTGCCCTGGTTCCGATGGGCGACAAATTCCTCAAGGTAGTCCAGTCCACCGCCCCCGACCTCGGCGGTCAGGGTCTCCAGATCAACATGGATCCCGAGCAACCCTATGGAAAGACCGACAAGCTCGTCACCCAGATCATCCAGCTCAAAAACGTCGAAATCCCCGAAGTGCAGACCGCCATCCAGCACCTGATGCATGCCTACGGAAAAATCCAGACCCTAGAACGTAGCAATAGCCTGATGATCACCGACACCGAATCGAACATGTTGCGCATCCGCGAGCTACTCGAATTCCTCGACCAAGCCACCGCCCGCATCGAGCCGCGTATCTACAAGATCAAGTATGCCGATGCCACCGAGATCGCCGCCACGCTCAACGAAATCGTCACGGCGGCGCAAGGCGACCAAAAGAACACGAGCGTTCCCGGTGCCCGGACTGCCCGCACCCCGCCGGGCGTTATCCGGGCTCGCCGGACTCCGGCCAAGCCTGCCGCCCCCACTCAGGCAACGATCTCAAAAACGGAAGGCGGAAACGCCGCCATCATTCAGGGCACGGTGAAAGTCTTGGCCGACGAGCGGACTAACATCATCATGATCTTCTCGCAAAAAGAAAACTTCGAGTTCTTCGACGGCATCATCAAGGTGCTCGATGTCGAGGTCGAACCCACCATCTCCTTCGAGGTCGTGAACCTCGAATATGCCGATGCCGAGGAGCTCGCCGGAACGCTGAACGACCTCGTGGGAGCAGCCCAGGGCGGCCAATCCTCATCCATAGGCGGCCGTTCCTCCAGCAGCCGCTCCTCCAGTAGCCGGGGGATCAGCCGATCGAACAGTAGCCGATCGAACAGCAGCCGCTCCAACCGCTCCAGCCGCTCGCGCGGGGGAAGCCGGACGAGCAGAACACAACGGATAACCCCACGGACAGTACTTGGCGGGAATGCGCTTGAAAGCCTCAGCCAGCTTTCGGAAAACACCAAGATCTTGGCGGACGAGCGCACCAATTCGATCCTCCTCATGGGTCAGAAAACCGACATTGCCGCCATCAAGAATGTCATCGCCCATCTCGACATCATGCTCGAACAGGTCATGATTGAGGCCGCCATTTTCGAGGTGACGCTGGGTGACGAGCTACACCACGGAATTGAATGGCTCTATAAAAGCCAGGGATTGGACAAGGTAGGAGCGTGGAACGGTGCCAGCCTGACCACCAGCAATGCACTCGGAACGGTGGCATCCGGCGCACTCACCTACTACCAGGCACTCACCGGAATCAACACGGAACTCGCCATCAAGCTTTCCGCCGGCGATAGCAATGTCCGCCTACTCTCCACCCCGGTCATCATAACGACCGACAACACCGAGGCCCACCTCAGCGTCGGCGAACAGCGCCCGGTGGTCACCTCCACCTCCACCTACTCCGTGAGCTCTGGAACCCGCAGCTCCAACTATGAATACAAGGATATTGGCATCCAGCTCACCGTCACCCCCCGCATCAACCCCCAGCGCATGGTCGTGATGGAAATCCTTCAGCAGGCCGACCAGGTGGGCGACGAAATAAAGATCGACGGCAACGATGTCCCCGTCATCCTCAACCGCGAATTCGAGGCGCAGGTATCCGTTCCCGACCGCGGAACGGTTGCGCTCGGCGGACTCGTCAACACCGAAACACGCGACAGCGTAACAAAAATCCCGATCCTCGGCGACATCCCCCTCATCGGCCGCTATCTCTTCAGTAGCGTCAGCAAACAAAACCGCCAGACCGAACTCGTCGTGCTCCTGACCCCCTATGTCCTGACCAACAACGAAGAGTTGCTGAAGGAAACCGAGCGCCGCTACGACTCCATCGACATGATGCCCTCGGACTGGCCCAAGAAGGGCTGGTCGGACAGTCCGCTACGCCACCGCGAAAAACCCGAAGAAGCCCCCGAATCCTAAATGCCCGGAATCCACTTCATCGGCATCGGCGGGGTCGGCATGAACGGCCTCGCCCAGCTTGCCGCCCTCTCCGGAAATTCCGTTTCCGGTTCCGACCGCGGCTACGACCCCGAAGCCGCGGTTTTCCAATCCCTGAAAAACCTCGGCATCCCTATTTTCCCGCAGGATGGATCGGGCATCAACACAGAAACCACTCAGGTAGTTTTCAGCACCGCCATCGAATCCGATAATCCGGATCTCCAGCAAGCCAAGGCGCTCGGCATCCCCCTGCTCCACCGCGCCGAATTCCTCAAGCAGCTCATCGGGAACGACGAACTCATCGCCGTGGCCGGCACCGCCGGAAAAACCACCACCACCGGCCTACTCGGCTGGATCTTCCAATGCTTGGACAAAGACCCCACCGTCTACAACGGTGCCGCCGTGCTCAACTGGAAAAAACCTCCAACCCCTGGAAACATCCGCAAAGGCGCTTCCAACCTCTGGATCATCGAGGCCGACGAATCCGACAAATCGTTCCTCAACTTCCACCCCACCCACTCCATCATCACCAACATTTCCAAAGACCACTACGAACTCGGCGAACTCAACCGCATGTTCGACCAGTTCGAATCCCAAACCTCCGAAACCACCATTAGGGGCATTAGGGGTCACATTAGGGGTCAGTCCGATATTTTAATATTCCCCAAAAACCCATCCAAAAAAATATTAAAATATCGGACTGACCCCTATTCCTATTCTGACCCCTATTGTGCCTATTGTTTTGCTTTCAAGGGGATGGAATTCACCGTTCCCATGCTTGGAAAACACAATGCGGAGAATGCACTGTGCGCGGTGAGGCTCTGCGCGGAACTGGGACTGGATATGGAGCGGGTCCGCGACGCGGTGGCCAGTTTCCGGGGGATTGAGCGGCGGCTGGAGGTTGTGGGCGAGGCGGGGGGCATCACGGTGATCGACGACTATGCGCACAATCCGGCTAAAATCGACGCCGCCTTGTCGACGGTCGGCGAAACCGCCCGGCGTGTCCACGCCTACTGGCGACCGCACGGCTTCGCCCCGCTCTTTCAATGCCAGAAAGAGTTGATCCACGTTTTCAAACAGCAGCGGATCGAGTCCCTTTTCATCCTGCCGGTCTTCTATGCCGGCGGAACAGTGGAGCGCAAAACCACCTCGGCGGAGTTTGTTGAGC